>JBEDKY010000119.1:0-3503 GCA_041171905.1 Pseudomonadota bacterium | reverse complement strand
GGCTCTGGCGTCTTGTGACGGTCAAAGCCATTGCAGACGGCGATTGTGCGTCGGGATGCACCGAAGTGTGGCGGGACGAACGGACAGGATTGATTTGGAGCGACGTGATTGTCGACAACAGCGCGGATGCCGTCGACACCTACAACTGGTGCAAGGCATCGGGCAACAGCGATGCCGCGAACGCCCCGAGTCAAGAAAGCGATGCAATCTGTGCTAGTGCCACAAACCAAAATCAAACAAATCCGACCAGCTTGTGCGCCGAAGATGATATTGCCCCAAGTGTTTTCGCCGCTCTCGACGCAAGACAACTGCTCTCGCTCGGCGACTTGAGATTGGGCACGACACCCCAGGTACGCTGGTGGTTGCCAAGCCGCGCCGATTATTTACGCGCAGAACGGCACGGTCTGCGCTTTGTCTTGCCCAATATCGGCAATGAATTCTGGACGGCAACGGTCAGCAGTGCAGCCTCAGGCAACGCTTGGACATTTGATGGCGGAGCCGGCGGAAAATTATCCACGGCTGCGCGCACTGCCAACAAAAAAGTGCGCTGTGTGGGGTCACCATGAAAACAATGACCACTCAAAAAAATAGATTTCTCAAAACGGGCGCACTGGTGCTCGTGCTGATGTCCACTGCCGGACTGCTGATCTTCACACAGGCCAAAGCCGTCACATCCGCAGACATCTGCAAACAACAAACAATTTTCGGAATTGTCGGGACAAAATCATGCGTGGGGCAGGACGACGGCAATGGCGCTGTACCCTCGGTGAGCACACTCACCAGTGTTGAAAACTTGCCTGCCGTGCCGGCGGTTTTTTCTGCAACCGATCCAACAGGTGCCAGCGAACTTGCAAAGGTCTGCAATTCGCAAAATCTGTTGGGTGATGCAGGTACGGCGGTCTGCGGCAAACGCGCTGCCATGAACCACCGCAACAAAGCCGGAACGCAGTCTGTGCTGAGCGAAGATTTTTCGACAACAGCTCCCAACGGACGGCTCGTTGCGCAGGTGAAAGATGACGATGGCGGGAATGGCACGAACGTCAATAAATTTGATCGAACGGGGCTTAAGGTTTGCGGAACAAACGCCCCACATGACACCCTTGCGGAGAAAATTGCTGATTGTGCGCTGAGAAATGATGGTTCTAGTGGAGTGGCAAAATCCGGCTGGGCCGGCACCGACGGCAATGCGGGCGAAGGCAACTGGACACTCGTGCAAGTGCTCGACACCGACGGTACGCCAGCTGCCGATGGAACAGCTTGCGGAACGGCATCCGCCTGTTCCGAAGTTTGGCGCGACGATCGCACCGGCTTGTTGTGGTCGGACCGTGTCAGCGACGAAACAAACGACATTAACTGGTGCAAAGCGAGCGGAGCCAATAGTGGTACAATATGTGCCAATACAGCCAACCAACCAGCCTCACCTGAGAGTCTTTGTGCGGAGGGTGGCACTCCTGCGCGCACGATTGATGCCGCATTCAACGGCGCCAAAGGCGGCTTCCGGCTTTCAACGGGCTCAATCAATGTGCGCTGGTGGCTGCCCACCCGTGCCGATTGGATGCAGGCCGAAGAAAACGGAATCCGTTTTGTATTGCCCAACATTGCCGGCGATTTTTGGACCTCGACCACAGATTCATCCGACCCCAACAACAAGGCGTGGATCTACAAAAACAGCAGCAATGCAGGCGGCGGATTCGAAACTTCGAGCATGACGGGAGTGAATATCTCGACACGCTGCATTGGACAGTCTCTGTAAAAATTTCAACTGGTAAAACTTATCAAGCTTTGCTGTTCGTGGAGAAAAGAAATCAACCGGACGTTTAAAATTTTACGCTGCTCAGGCACCAACAAACGAGAGTATCCAAAATTTTGCTGGCAGAATCTCAACAAAAATGAATAACGTTCTCATAAAAGTGAGTTAATAACATTTTGCCGCTTCCGCGCGTCTAAGCAAAATTACGCTCACCGTAGTTGTTGTTCACTTTAGAGTTGAGGGGATTGGCATTACCTAACTTGACCTGAGTTAGTGCGGATTTGTGTTGCCAATTTCTTCAAGCACGCCGAATTGCCTTTGCATCTAATTACAGATGGAATCTTTGAGGCTTCAGCGATGAGCTCTTTACTGCGAACAGAGATTGCCGGAAAAAGTGACTCTAGCGGCCGTGATGTTGAGAGCTTGATATATTCTTTCAAACCGATTTGCGGATATTGTCACATCCGAAGAATAGGCTCCGCCCGCATTAGGACGAGCGTCAATTGCACCATCGACCCACCTGCTAAAAGTGCAACGATGAATCCAAATTTTTTGCGCATTTTTTAGGTTGATTCCGTCGGCTCCCTCAGTGGTGTAACACGGTTTCTGTAAATTGGTTCCAGAGCTCCCGTGCTAGTTGATTGGGAAAAGGCGATTTTTTCGTAAAACGCCAAATCAGCTTTAAGGCCTGCAGGGAATCTCTGGAAAAAGAAAACGCTCCTCTGAGAAAATTGTTTTGCAATAAACAAAAAGAGGAGCTGAAAATGAACTTACATGATGACGATACCTTATTGGAGAAGTTTGTGGAACTGCTCTCGGCGCCAGAAAAGGGTGGAATCCGACACATGCTGCAGGTTGCACTGGATGCCCCATGCTTGCCGAGAGAAGAAAGCATCTGGGTGTCGGGCCATACGAACGTTCTGAAGAGCGAGTTGACCATGCAAATGGTTTCAAAGACCGCACTGTGAAAACGCGGGTCGGTGAGCTCAATCTCAAAGTTCCTCAAGTCCGCAGCGGCAATTTTTACCCATCTTGTCTTATGAAGGGGTTGCGCTCCGAGCGCGCACTCGCGAGCGCCATGGCAGAGATGTATCTCAACGGTGTGTCGACGCGCAGAGTCACAAACATCATGGAGTCGATGTGCGGCTTTGATGTCAGCCCGAAAAACAGTGTTTCCCAGCGTCCCTTGGCAACGCTGCCAGTTTCATCTTCAACAGAATGCGCAAGCGTATATCCCACGAGACGACCTGAAACCACATGTATCTGCGGACATCAGAGCGGTGTTCAACGCACCATCACTGGAGGAAGCAGAACGACTGCTCGGAATCGCTGTCAAAAAATATGAGAAGACTGCACCCCGACTGTCTGCCTGGATGGAAAACAACATTCCGGAAGGCCTGACCATCTTCAATCTGCCCAGCACTCATAGAAAACGCCTCAGAACGTCAAACATGCTCGAGCGTTTGAACGAAGAGGTGCGCAGACGCATCACGATTATCGGCTCGTTTCCGAATAGAGATGCAGCGCTGAGATGGAGTGATCCCTTTTTTGGGTAAAGATTATCGTTTGTCGTAATTACGCTCATAGTCAAGAGGAGATTTGTAACCCAGCGAAGAGTGCAAACGCTCGGAGTTGTAAAAGAGCTCCACCCACTTGAACAGTTCAACCATGACAACTTTTGCTGACTTCTTCTTGAATGAATCGATGTCGAGTTCCTTTTTCATTGTTGCGAAGAACGACTCGGTGGGAGCAT
>JBEDKY010000118.1:0-3110 GCA_041171905.1 Pseudomonadota bacterium | reverse complement strand
TCTTCCATCGACTGTCGATCACCGACACAAATGGGCGAATCGAAATCGGGATGATCTTCGGATTTTCCCAGATTGTGTAGAACTGAATCTTCTGCAGCATGGCCATGCGCGCTGCCTTCTCTGGAGTATCGAAATAGGTCTTCAGCCATTCTGCCGGGGTCTGACCTGCGGGTGGAACCAGAATCCCATTCTTCACTGAATAGCTGATGAAATTGATGTCCTCGATTGCCGTGACGTCAACCCCGGCAACTGTAAGCTCTGGTACTTCACTATCAGTTCTATTTCCGAATCGAGCAACGTCAGGAAAAGGAACAATGGTCAGCTTGTTGGCCTTCGCGTTCAAAGCAGATTCATAAAAATCAACGAGGAATTCAGGGACTGCAATCCTCACACCGGATAGGTCACATGAGCTCTCGTATTTTTGGAGCTCGGATTCAATTTTCAGCGTTTGTTCGATAGACAGGTTTCCCGCTGATGACGGAGGTAGTACCTGAATCGTAGCCACTCTCCCGTTGTTGTCGTTGAAAGAATTTTTTCCGACCTCTCGCCTTATGCAGGCTATTATTTTTCGACGTGTCTCGACGGGTAGCGCAAGGCCCGTTCCGGTAAATTCCGCATACGCAAGAGCCATCGGATTCGTGGTGTTGACTCTGAAGCTCTTCTTTGCTTCTTTTTTGATTGACTCAATGTCCGAAAGTCGAATTTCCGACGCGGTTGGAATAAAATCAACCTTCCCCCCTTGAAACAAGTTCTGAGCGGATTGTGGTGATTTCGAGTCGAAATCAAAGACAAAAAACTCAACTATTTGTGGAATAGTCTTTCGGTAATGCCAATGCCGCTCATTTGCCAAGAGGATGAATTTATCTTCTTTCTTGTGAAGGCGATAGGCGCCAGACGTATCTGCGAAAGAGCGAATCCTGAGCTCAGGATTCGAGAAAGATTCTTGAGGAAGAATTCCGTATTCCACGGAAGTCAGCAGAGGTAGCAAGAATTGAGTTGGTTTATCCGTTATAAGAATCAGCCGATTTCCCTCGGCCTTCATTCCTTCACAATCGTCTCCGAGTCTTTGGGGACGATTCTTGATACAGAGTAGGTTGACTAAGTCGCCGTGCGAATTGGTGTTCAGGATCATTAGTCGTTTGAATGATGCAATCGCATCCTCAGGAGTTATTCGTTTTCCTGAAGAAAAGTAGGCCTCTCTGAACTCGAATATCAGTCTGTTTTCGTCCCAGTAAAAGCGTTCCGCGATGCCTCCAACTATCTCGCCCTGGTTGTTATACTCGACCAAAGTGCTCAACATGAGTTCGAGTACAGAATAATCAGATGAATCGGTAATTTCTTTCGTGTCGAGATCTTGGAGCGGCACCGAGGTGTTCAGAGCAACTCTTAGCGTCATGCTTTCGTTATCGCGCATGAAAAAGCTCCTGAGTAAAAGGATTGCAGAGACAACTAACAGCGCGACGAAAAGATTCAGTCCGATGCGCTTTATTTTTCGGTTATTACGCATCTCAACCCGCACCTTGCTATATCAAGCGAGCCTTCAACTTTACCGATTTTAAAATTAAACTCTCGACCTTTGGTTTGGTCTGTAGAGTCCGCACTTTGCTTGTTTTTGTCGTGATGTGGTTCTGATGCCTTCTCATCTGCCCCACAACCAGTAGTCATTGAGACGATGAGTGAAGAAGCTGCTGTTGTCGCTAGTAGCTTGATGGATTTCTTAATTGTCATTGATAACCTCGCGTTCAGATGGAAAGCAGAACACAGACGGGTAGCTCTTTATTTCCAGGTGCGATGGCTTTCAATGACTTTCTATACGTCGGTCAGATTACTGGCCGACGTCTCTTCGGGTAAGCAGGAACTATACCTGCATCAAAATTGTTATGGATCGTCATGGATTCAGCCTGCCGGGCCGGTGGAGGGCGTTGTGTCAGAAAAAGGCATCGGAAACAGATATTTGACTGATGCAGTGAGCGAGTGCCCCGAAAAGAAGTGGTTTTTATCAGTGGGCCCCGCCAAGTGGGTAAGCTGACCCTCTGTTTGGGCTTCTTGGAGCCGCCCAAGGCCACCAATGATGTAACCCCCTCAAACAGAGCCCAGTCCTCCGGCTTACTTTGCGGTAGGCGAAAACGTCAGGCGTTGAGATTTTCCCACTCTAGGCTTCTGAAAATACATGAGACATCTTGTGTCGGATTTCACCAATCTGACCCCGCAATTTCAGCGGAAGCTGACTTCCTCAGCGAAATGATTCGCTCGTCAGTGTAGAATCTGCTCAATTCCCTCAGCCCACGGAAACACTTCAATATTGTCTTCCGTGACACGCGGCCGTTCTTCTTGGCACAAGACAATACGTCGGGCGCCAATAAAATCTTTGCCGACAAGCCGCAGCGCCTTGAAGTCGTCAACAGTCAGATTTTTCGTCGATTTAATCTCAATCGCAAATGCAACACGACCTGCGCGTTCAATCAGTAGGTCAACCTCTAGTGTATCGGCCGTTTGCAGGTAGCTCAATTTTATTTGTTTTTCAGAATATTCAATACGCCGGTGAATTTCAGAGATTACGAAGGCTTCAAAGAGATCGCCATAGTAAGAGCTGCGAGGCATGGGTTTTACCTCAAGCATCTCGCTTAATGCTCTCTGAATCCCGACATCAAAAAAATAGAATTTGGGTGCAGTCTTTTGTCGGGCGCGCACACTTCGATCAAATGCGTCAAGAAAAAATCCCACGAGCGTGTCCTCGAGAATCGAGAAATAGCGTTCGACACTTTTAGGGTCTACGCCTGATTCGCGAGCAATCTTTGCATAGTTGAGTGGCTTCATGTGCGAGGCTGCTGCGACCGGAAGAAATTTCCGGAACGGCTCCATCTGTCTGACCAGCTGCTCAGTTTGAATTTCCTCTTTGAGATAAGTGTTCGCATAGCTTCTCAGGTAAAGCTCTTTTTCCCGCAGTTCCGAAAAGGAGAAAATTTTTGGCAGCGTTCCAAAGGCCAATGCATGATCAAGGTCAAAAGCATCGCCAAGTTCCGGGACGCTCATAGGATAGAGGTGAAACGAGAACGAGCGCCCTGCAAGCAGATTAGCCTGACCACGCTTCAACTTCCGAGCACTGGAGC
>JBEDKY010000117.1:0-11490 GCA_041171905.1 Pseudomonadota bacterium | reverse complement strand
TTGGAGATGCCAGTCGGATGCTTGGAAGAACCTGCGCCTTGCTCGCGCTCTTTTTGGCGACGACAACTCTCAGCGCCTGTGTCACTTTGGTTTACCATCCGTTGGGTGCCATTAGGCAACCGCTCGCGATCGAGTTTTCCGAAAACAACTTCAAAGATTTCTCAATTCGCCTGATCTGTGAGGCTGGACCACTCCTGACGAGCCAGGAGGCCAATATGCTCTGCGGGAATCTCTCGGCTCATTTTGAGGCACAGGGCGCGAGGGTTTTAGTGGGTCCCAACGATTCCGGTGAAGATGCTGAATCAGAAGTGCCAGCTTCTGAAGCAGATGGTTCGGCAGAGAAAACTGTTCAGGACAAGCTCACCGAAAGCAGTGCACCCACGAAAAATTCATCTGATAGGAAAATCCAACTGACAGCACAATTGTCTGCAAAGCGTGTTCGCCATGAGCGGCATGGATGGCTTGGGATATTGTTTTACTATTCGCTTTCACTCATCCCGATTGTAGAGGAGTTTACCGACGAACAGCGCGTGGTCATCCGAGGCAAGGATGGAATCGTCCTGAAGGACGAAACGTTTCAAATGCGTTTCATTGAGTACACCGGACTGGGTTATCTTGCCCTCAATGCCTTGGCAAATGTTCTGTTTCGTTCGGACAAGGAGCAAATCAACGAGCAAGCTGCCGGACGTCAGATGACAAGTGATCTGCGTGCTCAGATGAGCCAGCTGATTTTGAATGCCGGCATGCGGCAGCAGTCGATACTGATGCAATCCGCCCAGAATATGGGGAGCAAATGATGCTGCTTATCTATCTGGCGTCATTGTACATCGGCATTCCAATCATTTTGAGTGGTGTTTTTGATCCTGCTCCGGGAATCTTCCGCAGTGCAATCGAGACCTCCAGTGAAACGGAGTGCAGTTTTCTCACCGGTGAGCAAATGCAGCGCCGATTGTCGGAAAACAATCACGAAGCATTCCCGCGCGGCGAGATATTCAAAGAAGACATGATTGAGTGCATCGCCCGCGTTCTTCCTGTGACGGAGCGTCCCGCACGTGTTGAATCTGTGCTGTCCAAATTGTCCTCTCAGATTCCTGAAATTGTCAGGACGGCGAAATTGAGAGTGCCCGATAAGACAGTCTGGCGTGTTGAGGCAATCCATGAGGATTCCGGTGTTGCCGAGAAAGTCGCGACGGCCGCAAAAACATCTCTGGCTGAGTTGCGCGATTCCGTTTTCGAGCAGGCGCCGATTCTGGGTGTGAATGCTGTGATTACGTTTTCAAAAATGAAGATGAGTGAGGGTTTGCCGATGTTGTGCCGCGAGTATGCAAGCCATCTCGGCCAAAACGAAAAACTGCTCGCTTTGTTTCAAGTGAATCCGGCCGAGACGCAGTTTCACGCTGGACTTTGTACACATACAGGTGACTGGCAATGGCTTTTATAATTGTGCGACGGATCCTCCGGTTGATTGCTGGTTTGGCGTCTATTGTCAGCGCAAGTTGTGCAAATGCCAGTGAGCCTGTGTTGCCCGAGGAAGTCTCGTTGCTCGAGCGATCGCGTGCCGCTGTTGCATCTGAATTGCAACTCATGTCCGCCGATCTGCTGGACGAGTTTGTTTTCGGATTGAAGGTAAATCCGATTTTTGCAACCCGTTCCAACGTCGTACTTGGCGGAGTCAACGTACCCTACGGCTTTGGCGCTGGCATGACAGCATATCTCGAGAATCATTTTGCAGAACTCATTCTCAAGAATCCTGAAACGCGAATGGAACTGGTCCATTGTCCTGAGTGCAGCGCCGTCGTTGCACACTCCGGACCGCGTGCAACTGTCATGGGGCGAGGGCTTCGGTTGAATGAGGTGTTATCCTCGGCAGGTATTGGAACAATCGCAAAGTACGCTGTATTTATGGATATTGAAGCTGAAAAGTCACAATTGGTTCTGCGTGGAAGGATTACCGAGATCCGCGAAAATCTTCCGATTGTCTATGCCCGCACCATCTCGACGTCGACAACGTCGCCGGTTTTGTTGCGCAGTTCCGCAAATCTCAAAAGCGCATCCGAGGCCCGGCAGGAGTATCTGGACGTTTTGCGCAACAGTCCGTTTTTCTCTTTTCCCATCCGCGTAGGAGTGCACAACTATGCGCAGTACTCGCCCCAAGCGACTGATCCATGGGTTGAACGAGCGGCTGGCGGCGGGTTGCTCATACCTCCGCTTGTTTGGTTCATCGTCGGCGCTGAAACGTCATTCTCACAGTCCAGAGTTTGGACGGCCGAATTCAATCTGGGCATCACCAACCAAATCGATTCACACGACGGCTGGCTTGCCGGTGGGCGTTTTTCTCGGCTGATTTCGGGCCGTATGCGTTCTCTTACGGAGCCAGACCTCTACTTGGTGCTTGGCGGTGCGGTCACCAGCCTGCGCGGCAACACCGCTGCTTCCTTTCGTAAGAACTCACTCAATGTTGCAGAAATCATCGCAAAACGCACGGGTGCACAGCCGCGTGCTTCTTTCTCATCCTTCAGATTGGCTCTTGAGGCACGAGTGAAAAATCGTGTGAGTCTGTCGGCTTTCTTGGAGTCGATGCCGGCTTTTTCTGGCTCGAGTAACTTCGGCACCTATCTGGATGCAGGGCTTCAATTTCAGTCGGCCGGAATGGAGGTTGGATTTTGGTTCTGATTCTAACTTTCTTGATGGCCCTGTTTTGGCAATCCTCCGCGTATGCCGAGCGACAAAGCACCGTTGAGTCATTCGTGCGGCTAGAGGAAATCCTGCGCGATCAGGTCGACAGCCTTGCTTTGAATGCCGGTGAAATTTTTCCAGTCATTATCGTCCGTGCTGTGCCATCATACGAAGAGAGTCGGACGTCTTTTGTCGAAAGCTCCATTCAAACCCTGCGTGGTGCCTTCGGACCTTCGAATGTTCGCTACTGTGAGGGTTGCTCTGCAAGTCATAGCAAAATCCGCGAATCGGGTCTTGAAGTCATTTCCCCGGATTCAATGACTCTTGCCGATATTTCCGACTTCGATTCAACCATGCGCGGTGCCACTCCTCCGGCACAAACCGGCTGGTGGATCGCTGAAAATTCTGACGGAATCACGGTTCGGGGTGTCTCACTCGTGTCAGGCAGAGTTGTCTTTGCTCAGAATATCTCGCCCGCATTTTCATCCCAGCAGCGCAGCCAGCAGAACTACACCGCCACCAAAGACCTCCTCCGCCGCCACCGTGGCGATAGCCTGACCCATACGGTGTTTGATCTGGGTTTTTATCCTTCTCAACACATTGCACTCGACTTTCTTGAACAGTGGGGGAGCTACAATCAACGATTTTTTGGCGTTTCCGCTTCGTTGCTTGATCCGGTGTTAGGATTGGGTGCTTCCTATGGCGAGGCGTTTCCAAACCTCATGAATGCGATGCTCGGAGGAAAACTTTTGATGAGTGTGCCGACCGCGTTGATCAGGTCGCTGACGAGAAATCTGGGAGGCGGGGCACCGACTCAGTTGGTCGATCCGCTTCTGACGCTCGTGGGTGTCGCGCGCGTTCCAATGCCCATTTTCAACGGCAATTACGCAGTCAATTTCTTTGCCTCGACCAATGGCAAAGTCGGTATCGGTGTGTCCACCCTCAACACTTCATTTCTTCCGGTGCTGCCATGAAAAATTCATCGTCTTTAGTGTCAAGGTTCATTGCACCAGTCCTGCTTGTTGGTTGTGCCACACCGCGCAATTATACCCACTACCTGATCTATGACGCCGTACGTGGCCATAACTCGCTGAAGGAAGAAGGTCGTCCTTTGCAAGCAAACAGCGTCGGTTCGACAACGGCACTGAAGGTTCGCTGGAACGACGGCAAGATTCTGACCGAGGTTGATATTCCGATGTTGGCCTCGTCGCAAAGGGTGATTGTTGAACACAGTGCCGACAACCAAAAGATTAAGGTTCTGCCAACAACACGTTTGGTTCCTCCACCGCCAGTCGCGGCAGACAAGTCGCTCACCGAGGCGTATCGCGAGCGGGGGCTGAAGGTGAACGAAAGTTCACCTGATGTGAGTGTCTCGCGTTCGCGCAGTCTAATGCAGGAGGCCATCCGAAACGCCAATTATTCACTTGCACTTGAGTATGCTGAAATGGTGCTTTCTCGCTATCCCTCTCATCCCGAGTTTCTCAGGGCCAAGGGCTCCATTCTTCTTCTGATGGGTGAGCGTGAAAAGGCGATCGAAATTTGGGAGAAGTCCGAAGAGATCGAAAGCGATCCGTCGGTTCGCAAAAAACTCGAAGATTTGCGCAACAATAAGAGTAGCAAATAATTTCTTATCGGAGTCGGCAATGCAGCTGTTTGGAATCATTTTGTTGTTCGTTGTCATCGCAATCGGGTTTAGTCCGCGCAATATGACACAGGTCTCCGCCTTCGACCCGCACGCACTCGTGATGGTGCTTGTGGGTTGTGGTGCTGCGGTTTTGCTTGGTTCAAGCAGCAAGACTGCGCTGAGAACACTCACCTGTCTCAAGGAGTTCATTCCGGGGCTGCGTCGTTTTTCACGGCAGACACAACTGATGGACGATGAACGTGAACGGATCAGCGCGCTGTGGCGTGAGGGGAAAAAATCGCAGGTGCTCGAGTTTTTGGACAAGTCAGAGTTTGAGTCAAGCAAGTTGTTCGTCCAGCTACTCTTGCGCAGGGCAGCCGGTGCTGCATCAGAAAAAGTGTTCACAGAACTGCGTCATGATGAAATCGAGCGGTTGCAGCCGGCCATCCACAACTGGGAAATGCTGTCAAAACTGGGGCCTTCGTTTGGTATGGTGGGTACAATTACAGGGATGATTCAACTCTTCAAGAACATGACTTCCGACAACACCAACATCGGCACCGCAATGTCGCTTGCGCTGACAGCAACTCTTTACGGTGTAGCGTTCGGAGCCGGAATTGCCGGACCAATCAGCCACTATCTCAACACACTTCTCGACGAGCGTATTGGAATGGTTGAGCGGTGCCAAAAGAGCGTAAACGATCTTTTGGCGGAGGGTTGATGCATGCAGAGGCGCACCAAAGGCTCCGAGGAGGGCTGGCTGCTTTCCTACGCCGACCTCATCACCAATCTTTTGTTGTTTTTTGCGATGTTGATGTCTGCCGCGCAAATTTCACGTGTAAAGATGCAGCAGATTGCGCGCAATCTCAGCGGAGAGGAAAGCGCTCAGAGTCTTGAATCCATTCAGCGTGAAATCGATGCAAAAATAAAAGGTGCCGGCCTTGAGAAAGTAGTGCGCACGGCGCTGAATGACGACGGACTTGCGCTGTCACTCAACTCCGGAATCATGTTTGACTCTGGCAGCGCATCCATCCGCACCGAATGGGAACAAACGCTCACAGAGATGCTCAAATCGCTATCCTCCTATGGTGGAAAATATTCATTTGCTGTCGAAGGGCACACCGACAGTACTCCTGTGCTCAACGGTGTCGGCCGCTTTGCGTCGAACTGGGAACTTGCAAGTTCGCGTGCCATAGAGCTGCGCGCGAGGCTCGAGGGATTTGGAATTCCACGACAAAAAATAAGGGTTGAGGCTTATGCCGATACCAAGCCTTTGCCAGATGCCGAGTTGGCAGGACTGTCGGAAGAAGAGCGTTTGGCGCGGCATCGCAGAGTGGTTGTGCGGGTCTACTGAAGCTTTGAAGTTTGGGAGTTGGTGGCGTGAAAAGTTTGCTTCTTTTGCTTGGATTGTTGGTAGCACCCGTTTCGTTTGCATCCTCTGGCGTGCCCGAGACTCACATTCCGCCGTCGGTTGCCTCAGAGCTCAAGCGACTTGAAAATCAATTCGAACTTGCTCTCACTCAGGATTGTCCTGCGGACAAATGTTTTTCACGCGGTTGTTTCTATGTATCGCATGCCACGACAGACAAACCCAAGCAGGGCGCACTGCCGGGGATCGGAGATGAGCGCGGCCCTGGGTCTGTGCCGGTTCAGGAGTATCTCACAGCCGCGCGTTGCGAGGTGGCAACCGAAACAAGTATCCCTGCCAAAGACAGGCAGACTCTCGTCCGCCGCCTCGAACAAAAGCTGGGTAAAGGCTACACGGTGGTGACCGTCGAGGCGAAACAACTTCCCCCTCTTCCAGACTCTCTCAAATCAACTCCAACTCCGGTGCCGACTGTTGCGGCTTCGCCGGCTGCAGACAAACCTAACGATAAAAAGGCTGAAAAGTCCGCAACTCAGAACGCTGGTGAGGGAGGGTTGTTTCGCGAATTGTGGCTCAGTCTTCTGCCGTATTTTCCGGCTATGATGAGTGGAATTCTGCTGACAATTTGCGTTTTGGCCTTGATCTGGGCTTGGCGCAGGCTGGGTGTAAAGACGGTCGAAGAAAAAATGATGGAGGCCTCTCTGACGGCACCTCCGCCAGAGCCGCTTGATTTGCAGGAACTCAAACCAGATCCCGAGAGATCTTCAATTCTCGATATCGAGACAATCGAGAAGGCCTTTGTTGCCGAGCACTCCATGCTCTGGCGTTCGCGAATTGAAAAGGATCCCAAAGTTCTGAAGTCACTGTTCGTCATCTGGTTGCGCGACGAAAACTACGCGATGCTCGCCAAAGCAGTTCTCGAATTCGACGGACTTGTGAAGCCTGATTTTCCAGAAGACGGAGAATTTGCCGGACGCAAAATCAAATTCAGCGAATATCTCAAGGATGCAAAGAGCGATAGCCTTCCGAGCGGTGCTGACTTTTACAGAATTCTCAATCAACACGCTCTTGCCGCAACAATACTTTCGCAGAGTGACGCAGAAATTTATCAACGCATACACGCTGAGTTTGGTCCAAGCGGCATCCGCCAGCTGATGAATTCGCTTCCAAAGCGGCTCGGTGCGGTCCTATTTTCGCTCATTTCGACATCCGAACAGAGGTCCACGGCTTTGCTTTTGAGTGAAGTGGAGCGCGCGGCGTGTGCAGGAGAATTGCTCCGGTCCAACCGCGCAACCCGTGATGAGCTTTCGGCCATTTTGACAGCGGCACGTTGTGTGAGTGAGGGAAAGCCAGTTCCTGCGATGAACGCCGTATCCTCAGCCTCAGACCACGGACAGGAGATCAACGCTGCAGCAGCGTTGTCGGTTTTACTTCCAATGATTTCGGCCCCGCAGCGCAAGGAGGTTGTGAAACATGGACTCCTGGCTCACGGCGGAAAACCTCCGGACTGGATGCAGTACATCTTCTTTCCCGAAATGCTGCTTAAGCTGTCTGCTGATCAGCGCACTTCATTGATGCTGAACACCGACATTGCCAGTTTGGCTGCGTGGATTTCCGAACAGTCGCAATCGTTCCGCGATGCCATCAAGTCGGCAATGCCAAATTCGCTCGCAAATGCACTTTCCGCTGCAGCTTCCGGCCCACGACGCGATCCGGCGCTCGCCCGCAATAAACTCTCTGAAAATCTGGTTGAGGAATATACCTCGCAAAAACTGAGCTGGGTGGAACTAATCTCTTCATGAAATTGAATGGTCTGACAGCCTCAAAATTATGCGCGGCGTTTATCGCACTTTTGTTGCAGTCATGCAGCAAGGTTCCGCTTGAATACACGCCGGCGGAGTTTCAAGTCGCTCAGGCGGTTTGGTATGAGGCTGAGCAGACGTTGTTCTTTTTTTGGAACGTCGGCTCACCGCTCGGGTTGCGTTCAGAGAGTGTTTTCGAGGTCAGCTATGTGAATGACGATGGTCAGGTCGGCTGGATGGCCCCGCAGAGCCGTGAACAAGTCCACATTCACGAGTCTGTCTCTTGTGGGGCAGGCCGCATCTGTGGAAGTGCCAGTCACAAGGTAGTCAAGGAACCGCGCGCGCTTTCATTTCGCCTCCGCTATCACCGCGACGGCGAGATTTCCGCGGTGGTCAATCCCGAATCGTTTGTGATTAGGAGCGGTGCTGCACATCAGAATCGAAGCTTTGTTGTGTATGGTGTCTTCGACGAGTCAAACTCGTTTGTGCAATGGCGCGGGCGGCATGTATTTCCTGCACTTCGCAACGAAGAAGCGCAGGCTCTCGGTCTGCGGCGGCCATTTGAAATTAAAGACCAGACCTACGGCAATGCCTTGCCGACGAATCCTGATAACCCGTATCTCTATGGCGCCGAGGCGGCGTGTCCGCAATCGTACATACAGGCTGGTGTGGACGCTCTTGTTCGCACGTCCGAGCGGGCTGTTTTCAATCAGCGCGGCCTGCCAGCGGCGGCATCTGCGGCGGACTCTGTTTGTGCGTCGGCAACTGTCAACGATGCAACCGGCAGCTTCACAGCCACGGCGTTTGCGCGAAAGAATCCGGAGACCCGCGCTGCATTCTCCTCGTTACGAAGTCCGGTCAAAGGAACTACCTCGGTTGGCTTTGTAATAACACCATGTCGCCGGACCATTTCGCTTCAGCATCTCAATATGCAAAAGCAGCGTCTTTTATTGCAAAGTCCGGTAGAAATCTGCTCGGATGATTTCAATCAGGCTGATTTCAAGGATCGCATGAGCGCGATTTTTCAGGAGCGAATCAGTCAGGTTCGTGCGGCCGGAAACGACATGACACTCTACATCGCTCTCCACCATGATGATCTGACGAAAAATTTGGTTTTGAAATTGGAACAGGCCCTGGCAGAAATTTTGCCCAACGAACGCGCCCGGGTTTCTCCCCGCGTCACCGGTGCATTCGTCTTTGACTCAATCCAGCACGTCGTAACCAATCCGTTGATTAAGAATCTGGCTCTTTGGTGTCCCGCAGCATTGGTGGATCCAAAGGTCGATCCGTTTGCAGCTCCGGATGAGTCGCAGCGCTCTTGTCCAGTGCTGCCAGATGGCCCACAGTTGAACGCGGGGCCCGTGCGGTTGTCGAGCCTTCCAATTCTTCCCTCGCGACAGTCCTATGAAAATTTTCTTGGCAAGTTTTCTGAAGTTAATGCCGGTAAAATGAATTCGCTCACCGCGTTTGCGCCGCAACGCACAGCGATTTCCACCGACGTTTCTCTGGGTGATTTTGCTTGGGTTACATTTTTCAACAACGAGCGCGTGACAGCAGGAAATGGAGAGTTTTTCAGTTTCTGTGCTGCCGATTCCAAAGACGCATCGAGAATCTACTTCCGCACTGCCGCTGCCGCGCAGCAGCCGCTGCCCCTGTCGAATCTTCCTTCCGTGCAAGCAGTCGCGCAGGGTGGATCATACGAACTTGGTTTGGTGTGGGACTTCCCTTTTCTTTTGCGGCTGGAGTACACGTTCTATCTGGCTGGTAGCGCCAATGCAGTTGTGGCGAGCGTTCCGTTTGGTCTTTCCTTCAATCAACAGCAATCCTATGGCAGCAGCGGCTGGACTCAACAGGAGTTTCAAATCGACCGCGCCCTTCTTCAGTGCACACGTTTTTGCCTGCATCCATTTTTTGATGAAAGCGGAACCTACAGTGCGCGACAGACGTGGCGCGATGCCATGCAGACCAATTGTTACAGACCGCGGTTTCCTCGTCCACCGGAAGGAGGATTTCCAGTTGATCCGTAAAATAAGCCTTTTCTTATTGGCATTCCTCTGCCCGTCGGTTGCGCTTTCGGCCGAGGACGTCGTTCCATTTCCAGCTTTGGTCGAGCGAACGGTTGGCGTTGCTGGAAAATCAGTTCGGTTTGACTGGCGGAAAAAGAAAAATCTTATTTTTGTCAATGTCGGGCAGCCGGTGGAATACAACAATTTTGAGACCTACAGAACAGCCGCTGCTGTTCAGTTTCCCTCGGAAAATCTGACGCTCGGCTTCGGTTTGGCCAAGGCACTCGTCTTCTCGACCGCCTCTGCCGATGCAATAGCGCTGATGCCGTACCGACAAGCCGGTCGACCGGAACGGTGGGAATTGGAGCTGAGTGGTTTTTATCCGGTGGCCGAGGGGGTGGTGACCTTCAGGCCCGACTTTATGCCCGCGGCGCAAATGGTTTTCTCTCTTGCTGCCGACGTGCGCTACATGGTCTACCCTTCACTCTTCTCGGGGCAGGATTTTTCCAACGGGTTCAAATCAATGATTGCAACCCGTCTATCTGAAGCCGACAAAGACAAACTTTCGCCTTCAGCACCCGCGGCGATGAAAATTGATTCCGCAAAGATTTCTGTGCTGACAGGCTTCAACTTGCACCTCTACACATCTGGCGGTCTCATCGTCAGTTCAAAAGCGATGCTCGCACTTTCTATACTTGGAACGGCGATGCCACGACATGCCGACCTGACACTCGGACTCGGCTATGCGCTATAAAATTGCTTTAAAAAGTGAAGTCTTTTTTCTGATTGCAGCAAGTTTTCTGCTGACCTCGCGAGTAAGGCATGCAGAAGGTTCTTCCTCAACTGCGTCGCCTGCAGTCGGCGAAAAAACAGCCCATCAGGCATCCGAAGGTCACGCTGAGGCAACCGATTATCAATTGCTTCTCAGTTCTCGCGCGTACATTGCCGGACGACGACACGAAGATGCACTCAAAGTTTGGTTTTTGAAGAATACACTTTCAAGTGTTCGCGGCACGCCTTCGCTGCAGGAGTCTGCTTTGGCATCTGCGGCATGGCTGGCAATGGCGAGACTCAGAGCGTGTCCCGAAGACATGCCTCAAGATGCACATGGTTTGTGGCGCGTGGCACTTCACAATATGATTCTAAGTTCACTTTTCAGAGAACAACCTGCCCCGCCTGCGAGTCCGTTTGCCGCATTTTCAAATGGTCGACAGCAACGAAAGATTTCTGCGCGGGACGTTCTCTCAGCTGAAGAGCTGAATGGAGTTAAATTCACCGAGGGTGGTTGCTCGGTCATCAGCAGCCTGAGGCTGCAAGGCATGGATTACTTCAATTATCTTTTTGATGATTCTCCACCCACTCGCCCGCAAGCAGCCATGTTGATGATCGATGTTCTCCATAAGGCGTCTTCAGAGTTGCGCGATGTACAGGGACTCCCTGTGCTGCAGGCGCGTATTTTCGACTTGCATTTATTTTTGATTGGCCGCTCCGAAATGACAGAGGAAACTGAAAAAATACTCAGTGACGCGGCGCAATGGAAGGTGGCCGACTGGATGGCACTTCCCGCATCACGACGGCTTTTTCTCTTTAAAAAAGTGTTCGATAGGAGTTCGGAAAAATTCACTGACAGAAGAAAAATCCTACCGATCATCGATGTGCTACTTGATCAGTCGGCTGGAAGTGATCTGAACAGCTGGATTGGGTTATATAGTGTGGACGCAAGTCCTGCGGAGTTGCGCGAGCTTTGGTCGGGTGAGCGCGGAGGCCGCCTGCTTTCGTTAGACAAGCAGAGCGGATTTTTTGGACGACCGGCGATAGCGCTCCGGCGTGGGCTTTCAGCGTTGGAAAGTGGGGATATTCACAGCGCATTGAAGAACCTCGGACTCGCCATCAACTACAGCGGACAGGAAGAAGGTGACGATTCCGTCGCATCGCAATTGGCAAAGCGTTGGATTAGTTACATTTCTGGAACGTGGAAGGTGACACCCGAGTTGGTTGCTGTGCTCAAGGAAGTTC
>JBEDKY010000116.1:0-15214 GCA_041171905.1 Pseudomonadota bacterium | reverse complement strand
GCTTCGTCGAGAGCCTTCTTGCAATCGGTCATTCCCGCGCCTGTGGCTTCGCGGAGTTCTTTCACCATCTGAGCTGTAACTGCTGCCATTTCTTCTTCTCCTGGTTCAATCAAGAAGTCTGGAAAAATTTGAGCCGAATTGAAGCGCGCTGGTTAGTTGCCAGCGCCTTCACCTTCGTCTTCACCGTCACGTGAACGCAAGCGCTTCACTTTGACACCTGCGCGTCCGCTGTCGCTGCTCAGCGCAGAGTCTTCGCGCACGAGGTCAGACTTACGGCGTTGCTTACCGGCGATTGTCGCATCAGCGATGAGGCTTGCGTACAGCTTGATTGCCTTGAGGCTGTCGTCGTTGCCTGGGATCACAAAATCAACGTTCGATGGATCAGAGTTTGTGTCCGTGATGGCCACAACAGGAATGCCAAGACGGTTTGCTTCTGCGATTGCAGTTGCTTCTTTCTTCGCGTCAATCACAACCATGATGGACGGCAGTCCGTTCATGTTCTTGATGCCGCCCAGCGAGCGGTCAAGCTTGGCGCGCAGGCGTTCTTTGAGAGAAACTTCTTTTTTGGTGATCGAATCATATGTTCCGTCTGTGGACATTTTTTCGATCTTCTTGAGCTTGGTGATGCTCGTCTTGACGGTTGTGAAGTTGGTCAGCATGCCGCCGAGCCAGCGGTGATGGACGTGGAACATGCCAGAACGCTCTGACTCTTCTTTAATAATGTCCTGAGCTTGTTTCTTTGTTGCAACGAAAAGAACGTTGCCGCCTTCAGCAACCGTGTTCTCGATTGCGGAGAGTGCGTTTTTGAACAATTTTTGGGTCTTTTGCAGGTCGATGATGTGGATTCCGTTGCGCTCGCCGTAAATGAACGGACGCATTTTGGGGTTCCAGCGACGAACTTGGTGACCGAAGTGTACGCCTGCGTCGAGCAGGTCTTTCAGTTGAACATCAACTGCCATAATAAAAACTCCTTGCCGGTTACATGGATTGACCCCGAGCAGATTCGGGCGGAACGGGCCGCCACCGGCATTGAATCTGCTGAGATTCTTAAAACCAGAACGAACGCTTAATCATCGTTTGTAGAAAAAGGCAAGTCTGCAAAAGGCGCGCTGGAGCTCTCTGCCTGAGCCTCGGCAAGGGCCTCTTCAGCCATAACTGGCTCATCGGCGGTGCTGACGAGAGGCTCATCGTTGGTGCTGACGAGAGGCTCATCGGTGGTGCTGACGACAGGATCATCGAAGGCGAGGTCCTGCGCGGTCAGTTCGGGCTCTTCCGGAGCTTGGCCATTGAGGGTCGCCAATGCCTGAGCCATTTGCTCCTGGTCTTCGGGCTTCATCTGCAGCGAGCGGAGCGTCGGGAGTTCAGCAAGATTCTTGAGGCCGAATGTCTCAAGAAAGCGCTGGGTCGTTTTGTACTCCATCGGGCTGCCCACTTCCTTGCGCACTCCCGCGACGGCAATCAGGTCCTTTTCCTTGAGCGCCGTCATGATGGAGGAAGAATCCACTTGGCGGATTGTATTAACCTCAGTTCTTGTGACGGGTTGGCGGTATGCAACAATAGCCAGCGTTTCGAGCGCAGATTTGGACAAGGTACGTGGTTTACTAGCGAATTGTTTTTTTACGAGGTCAGCGTACTCGGGTTTGGTCCGCAGCTGATACTTTCCACCACATTCAAACAGAAAGAAGGAGCGCGGTTGGTAGTCAGCCATCAAATCACGCAGCGCTAAACGCACATCCGAGAGCGACACCTCTCCAATGATGTTTCTGATTTCGCTCACTTCCATGGCAGCTTCAGCGGCGAAGAGGATGGCTTCGACCTGCTTTTTCAACTCCTCAAAAGGCGAGATGCTTGATGCGCCCTCAAGGGTGCGAGACACTTCTTCTTCGTTGAAAAACTCCATGCCGACCTCGGTAACGAAAGAACTGGATAATGGATAAGCGATTGCTGCGTCTGTGGTCAAATTGCAAACCATGGCTATCAATTTCATGGCTGTTTTTATTGGTTTTTTTAATTGTTTGTAGCGGTGTGCTGTGGTCGTCCCGTGTGTATGCAAGTCCACGGGTTGCAGGACGCATGATTTGGGACCCCGCATTCCAAAGCGTCTCGGGAATCATCACTTTCGCATTCCCCGCATTACCCAGCCGCGCGCCTGAGGGCGGAGACTTTGAAGATTTCTGGCTGCTGCCCAACCGTGACCTCGAAGGGCTGGCCAAGGGCGAAGGCCTGACCAGAGAGCAGCTTGAGTTCAGCAGGGTCTCGGCAGAGTACGAATGGCCATTCGATGAATCGGGATTGGGGGCGGTCGTTGTTAATGGTGTTGGTATTGCTCACTCGATGCAAAAGTGTCCGGATGCTGCTGAGAAATTACTGGCGCTCTCAGAGGTCACTGACTTCAGAACCAGCTCCTTTGAGTTTCTCAACGCTGAGCGGGTATTAAGGATACGCAGTCCGGCGGCTGGCAAAGGGACTATAACGAACGGTTGTCGTCTCATTCGCATCAGATACGTCTATCATCCGCGCCTCGGGACGGGGAATTTCTCGCAGCGGGAAGACGGAGTGTCGGTGTTTTCAGGGCCGATTTTTCCAGTTTGGAAAGGCAATCCGCTGCCTGCATATATTGAAATCCAAAACAGGAGCCGCAATCTCGATATCCATTGCACTCCGTGCAGAAAAAATGCAGCGGGTGCCCATGTTCTTGAATATCAGACGCTGCCGCCCCCGCTGCATTTGAGCGAACGCAGGAGCGAGCAGAGAATGACGTTGGTGAATTTGCAGCCCGACGAGAATTCACGTGTGCTGATTGAATCGTCGAGATTCAGTGAACTTGCGGCGACCCTGAATGAGTTCAGGGAATTTGTGCGGCCCGCACTGACAACTAAAAATTTGAAGTCATTGCAGACTTGGCAGTTGGATATCTCATGGGGCGCATTAATAGAAAGGTTGGTTGCCGAGCAGTCAGGGGAAATTCAGCTGCATGAATCTTTCGGCCAGGTCACTCCTCTGCTCAGTGGCTATCACAAAGCCGCGCTGTTCAGAGCGCTGGCACGTTCGCTTGTTCGTCACCTTCTGTTGGACTCAGGCGGCGATCAGGGTTGGTCTGCGTTGAGAACCAATGAGAAAGTTGCCCGAATCATCGCTGAACTTTGGTTGCGCGAGGCATTTCCGAAACTCTCAGCCCTGCGTGATATGTCTGATCGATATTCTTTCATCCCCTTTTTTCGGGCCATTCAGCAGGGCAACGCTTTTTTGAACAACCAAGTCTTTGTTGGTGGAGAGGAATCCGTCAACGGCCTTGACTACGACATCTTCGATGATTTTTTTGCCCCAATGAAGGGAAGCGAGTTGATTGAGCGGATCGACTCTTGCCTGACCGAGGAATCGAGACGCAAAGTCCGCTCGGCTGCCAATGATATTGCCAAGGGGACCTCGAGCGCACAGGACTTTGTCCGATTTTTGGGCGCGCTTCAGCCGACGGATGATTGCACGGTCAAATGGGAGAAAGGTGTCATTCCTGCTTGGACCGCAGAGGAAAAAATTGAAATACGCGGCGGCAGGGATGAACCATTGCAGCTGGTCAGAAAAGTATCCGGACGCACGCGCACCCGAGATTTTTTGTTTGCTGACGAGCAGCTTGCAAGAGACACTCTGAGCGTCCGAATCAGAACTGAACGGGAGCCATTCGTTTCCACTCATTTCAAGGCAGATGGTGCAGCTGAGAGTGTCATCACATTGCCGAACACAGCTCTGGCTGCAGAAGTCTTGCCGCCACACAGAGCTTTGTCTGCCGAGCGTTTGCAATATCCCCGTCCCATCAAAACTGTGCTGCAGGCATTGTCGTTGAATTACGACTCGCGCCGATCTGATGCAACGGTAAGAAGTCAAATTAAGACGACACAGTCCGGTGATGACTGGAACAGGGCACTGACTCTCGGCCTGCGTCATGAAGATCGTCAAAACTATCTTGACCTTCAATTTTCGACAAAAATACCCTCACTGTTCATGGCTGCGCGTGCAGATCTTTCGGTTGCGTCGACAACACGATTTGTCAGCTCTCCTCCGTCATTTTTGACCGTCTCACATTCACTTCAGACTGGTACCGGCAGCTTGCTTTATCCCGAGGGAATCGGGCTGCGCGTCTGGTTGCGACGTCCCATGACTCTGTCTGCTTTTCGTGAAGTCATGCCCGACCCGAATCAGGAATGGTTGTTGACGGCGGCAGTTTCCCTCGCGCCGCGACTTACGTGGTCGCAAAGCGTCGGTTATGCACTCTCCGACAATACCCTCGATGCCGGACTCAGGAATGTACCGGCATGGCCTGCACAGACTTTTCAATCAGTGGAGTACGTTCATATCCGATCTGAGTTTCGTCACACGCTGACTCAGAATTTAAACGCATCGATTGCGCGCTCAGTGCTTTTTCAACACGCGATCTTGTATGGAGCCCACGTGCTTGCCGTCGATGACCTTCAGGCTGTCAGACAGGGCGCTGTCACCGCAAGAACTGCTCAGTCGGTTGTTGCGGGAGTCCGGTTGCTAGGTTCTTTGTTTGGCGCCAAAGATCAGGCCATGGGCTTCGAAATAGCCCGCGCGCTGAGCGAACCCGCAAGAAATTCTTTTGGCTTCAGCGTCGGAAAAGCCGTCAATTGATTTGTCATCCGTCCGCTCGGAACAATTTTTGCATCCCATGACACGTCTCTCTGACACAGCCTTCGACCTGCAAGATATGCACACCAATGAATGCACGGACGTCTCTATAATCCGCCGTGGGAGGGTGTTGCATGGATGTTTCGCGCTATTTGCAGAAAGTAGCTGGTTCCGCAGGTACCAAGCGATACGTCTTGTTGCTACAGCGAACCCGTATCATGTCCGAGCAGGAAACCAAGCTGATTATGAAGGCCGTTGAGCACGGCCTGCCGGGATATTCAGTGATCCGGCTCGATGATCCAAACGAAGGACTCAAAGTTCTCAATGTAAAAAATGTTGAGATTGTCGTCATACATCACACTCTCCTTGGCAGTGATGCAGAGATGGTTGAGCTGGCGAAGGAACTCAAAGAGCGCAAGAAGGTTACTTGTCTTTTCATGACGAAGAATGAGCGCGACCTCATCCAAGCCTACCGTGAGAAGATGGCACTTTATGAGGAAATGGATGACTATGTGGGATCGCCGCCCGACCCGACCGAGCTGTTCAAAAAGCTGCAGAAGGCAGGAACTGTTGAAGCAAGGGCTGCCAAGCGATTCGTTGTCGATGTGCCCGTCGATGTCGTCAGAGTGGATTCACTGGAACGGCAAACTGCGATGCTGGATGATTTGAGTCTCGTTGGTTGTGGTCTGACCTTTGAAAATGATTATGCCTTTCGCAAGGATGAGCAGATTAGAATTCAGCTGCCGATTGTGAATTTCGGAATTTTTCATCCGCAGTACGGGGATTTTCTAAAACTCGCACTCAAAGTTCGAAGGTTATCCATCCGCGGGCAATCGATCGGCTGTTCGATCGAACACCTGACGCCGATGCAGCATGATTGCCTCGTTAACCTGCTGGAAGATATTGCGAGAAAACAAAGGATTTTAAAACTATCAGGCAAAGATAAAAAAGGAGCACAGCTCAATGCGAAATAACATTCGGCCTGTTTTTGTAATTGCGGCGGTTGGTTTGGCTGTGTCTGTAGGATGTGTGAAACCGCCCGAGCGGACTTCCGGAGTGACACCGCGCGCGACGGAGCCAGCCAGAGACTCCAGCTTGCCTGTCACCCAGCCACCGCGCGGCGATGATCAATCTGGCAGGGGCGACGACAGACCTGGACAGCCGCCCACGACGGCAGGCTCATTCAAAATAAAATATTGGATTAACAAGACTGACAACGACAACTGTTTAACCATTCAGCCCGTCGGTGCAGCCTCGATTTCATCCAAATGTGTCAGTGAAGGTGCAAAAATTGCCGATTACGTGACCCAAGAAATGCCGGCGACTGCGGACGGAACACTCAAGGCGACCATCAAGATAGACACAACCGAAAGTCCTGTGGCACGCAAATTTTCTTCAGCCTCAGACAACGTCGGTGACAACGGTTGGCGCTGGCGCTGTGTTAAGACCGAAGATTCAGTGAGTAAAATAGTTAGACATACTGTGTGCTACGAGGACGGAAACGCAACGAATAAAGTTTTCGCATCTTCTGATATTTTTGTTGAATTTGAAGGTCCGTCAAGCGTGGAGTTGACGGGAGTGCAGTGTGCCTCGGGAACTGACGTCGACAAGGTCACCTGCACCCCGAAATGACGGGAATTCAGTGTTCGGTGATCTTCTTCAGTTCGTCCTTGAACAACGGAACGGCCTGAAACAAGTCCGCCACGATTCCGTAATCTGCCTTTTGGAAGATAGGCGCGTCGGGATCAGTATTGACGGCAACAATCACCTTCGAAGTTCTCATGCCGGCAAGGTGCTGAATTGAACCCGAGATACCAAAAGCCATGTAAAGGTTCGGGTTGACAGTTTTTCCGGTTTGGCCGACCTGCATGTCATGCGGCGCGTATCCTGAGTCCACTGCTGCCCGCGACGCACCGACGGTCGCACCGACGACATCGGCGAGGTCGTGCAGGATTTTGAAGTTGTCTGCATTTCCCATCGCGCGTCCGCCGGAGATAATCAAACTTGCTTCCGTGAGGTCGGGTTTTTCCGATTTGCCTTTTCTCACCTCGGCAATCTTTGCCTTGATTGCGGACGCATTGAAATTTGGCGCGAACTTTTCCACCGCTGCTTCGGCGGCTGCGTTTTGTACTTCTGCCGGAATCACATTCGGACGCACTGTGACGAATGTCAACGGGGTCTGACTGCACACTTCGGCGATACATTTTCCTGCGTACATCGGCCGGCGCGCAACTACCTTTTCACCGTCAAGGCTGACAGCGATGACGTCAGTCAGGATTGCTGATTTGTGCCGAGCTGCGAGACGGGGGAAGAAATCGCGTCCTGTCGGAGAAGCAGCACCCATGACCAAGTTGTAGCTCTGAGCGGCGATCAACTGACTGACTGTCTGAATGTGTGGTTCGCACTGATAGGTGTTGGTTTCGGCCGTTTCAACGACAAAAACTTTGCCGGCTCCAAAGGTGGCCAGAGTTTTTGCATGGGCTGCGCAACCGTCGCCGAGCAGCACCGCATGAATGTTTTCTGTTTTGCCGGCTGTGAGCTTGCGCGCTTCGGTCAGCAGCTCACCTGCAGTGGATTTGAGCTTGCCGTTACGAACTTCTGCGTAAACGAGTATTTTCATAAATTTCTCCAAAATTCCTGATAATTCTCAAATCACTTTGGCTTCGCTGCGAAGAAGGCCGACTACTTTTTTGACCATATCCGGCAATGGCTCTCCCTTGAACACCTTGCCGGGAGCCTTGTCTGCTGGAAGCGCAAAAGCACGCACTGTCACCAGAGGCTGACCACTGAGAACCTCCGAGAGTTTTTTCTCGGCGAGCGGTTTTTTCTTGGCCTTCATGATTCCGGGAAGCGGCGGGAAACGCGGCTCGTTGAGGCTCTTGTGGGCGCCGAGCACCATCGGTGCGCTGACGTCGTAGACTTCAATCATTCCGCCTTCGACTTCACGTTCGACGCGGGCGTTTTGTCCGCCGTTTTGCCATTCGATTTTGGTCACGACTTGAATGTGTGGCATCGAGCAGAGTTCAGCGACCATCGGACCGACGTGCGCAGCGTCGTCATCAATGGCTTTTTGACCGAGAAACACCACGTCGGGCTTCTCTTCTGCAACGACTTTGGCCAAAGCGGATGCCACCGAGAACGAGTCGAGCTCGCCGGTGTGCCCTTCGGAGTTGATCCAAACGCCCCTGTCAATTCCCATCGCCATCGCCTTACGCATCGCTTCTTGAACCCGCGTTGGTCCAAGGCTTACGACGACGCTCTCACCGCCTTGCTTTTCCTGTGTGCGGACTGCTTCTTCGATGGCAAATTCGTCATAGGGGTTGACCATGTACTTGAATTCGCTGTCGTCGAGTGATTTTCCGCCGCCGGCCAATTTAACTTTTGTTTCCGTGTCTGGGACGTGCTTGACAAGGACAAGAATTTTCACGTGTTCCTCCGATGAAATTCATAGTGATTCGCTTGAGGAGTCTACATATTTTCCTACCTCAGTCAAAAAATACACCGACAGAAGTCCCAGCATTCTGCCGATATCCACGGATGATTGATGCGGCTCAATGGATTGCGGGAGAATGCGTCATATGGCGAAGGAGAGTCCCCTAAAAACTGCGCTGGCAAGCTTCTTGGTCGTTGGTACGATTGGATTTTGCGCGACGGTTTTCTTTCCGAACGAAGTGGACAACCTGACTCTCCAATTGAGCAGTTTGTGGGAACCCAATGGAGATGCTGTCTACGAACCTCCGATTGCCGACAGTACTTCGGGTGACAAGAAGGGTGCGACTGCAAAGCGTGAGATTGCGGAGCCTGGATTGGATTTAGAAACGCCTGTCGGTCTCGAACTTCTTGGTGATGAGTTGGTCGAAGACAGTCTCTGGGAAGAGGGTGTGTTGCGCTCGCGTTCTGAAGGTGTGAGGAGTGGGCAGGCAGTTCTCGACGCTCTAGCTGAAATTGAAGGCTGGACACCCGTCGAGAACGGTTACAATCAGGCGCGCCTTGCGATGTACCTCAGGTATCCCAAACTTTGGGTGCGATTGAGCGCTTATGCGTTCGCGCTGCGTGCCAAGGTTTTGAGCAGCGAAAATGAAGCCCGTCTCGCGCGTCTCATTGCACTCAAGCACCGCGACAATCCTGCGCAGATTCATCGTTTCCTGACCCGCTACGAACGCAAGGATCCTGCTCTCTTTAAGGAGCTTAAGAAAAAGTTCGTCCAGCCTGAGCCTTCGGTTCCTGACGAGCCCATCATACTTGAGCCGGAAGAGGAGAGCACAGACGCTTCCTGACGATAGCCTTGCGAAAATGAGAGAAGCCCACTTCGGTCAGCATTTACGACTGAAGTGGGCTTCTCTCATGCCGAGCGAAAAATTATGCTGGATGGCCCTCCAGAGCCGTCAGGTTTGCACCCGTGACGAGAACCGGAATTGTTTGTCCAAGGAGGTTGCGCGGCGAGGACACTTTCACCAGGCGTCCTTCGTATGTTCTGCCATACCAACTGTGTTCTTCCTTCGGGTTTCGATACAACACCAACACTTCGCGCGAGTGTCCGACTTCGGCGAGATTCTGCCGTTCGGTTTCCTCACGCTGCGCTGCGAGGAGTATCTGCAGGCGACGGTCTTTGACGTCTTCAGGCACCTGGTCTTTGAACCTGGTTGCGGGCGTGCCTTTACGTGGTGAATATTTGAACGCGTAAATAAATGCGTACTTCATCTCTTTTACGAGATTCAGAGTTTCCTCAAATTCTTCGTCTGTCTCACCTGGAAATCCGACGATGATGTCCGTGCTGAAGGCAACGTCGGGCCGAACTTCGCGGATCCACTTGACCCGCTCCAAATACTGTTCGCGCGTATACTGCCGGTTCATCCGATCCAAAATCCGGTTTGATCCGGCCTGCACTGGAAGGTGAAACGCATTGCAGAGCTTCGGAAGGTCGGCAAACGCTTTTGCAAGTGACGGGGTGAAATCATGTGGATTGGATGTTGTGAAACGGATTCTTTCTACACCCTCAACCGCTGAAACCTTGTACAGAAGTTCTGCAAAGGGAAGCATTGCATCGGGCGGTAGGTGCGCCGCTGTCGAAGGTTGTTCAGACATGAAGTCGAGACCGTATGAATTCACATTCTGTCCGAGCAGAATGATTTCTTTGATTCCTTTGCTGACGTAGAATTTAACCTCATCGAGGATTTCGCTGAGGCTGCGGCTCTTTTCTCTGCCGCGCGTGTAGGGAACAACGCAGAACGTGCAGAAATTATTGCAGCCCTTGATGATGTTCACATACTTGCTGACTTCGTTTTTGCTCTCATCGAAATACGGAGGAATGACGTCGATTGGAATCGAGTAACCGGCTTCCTTGTCAAAACTCGCCTCGACCAGCGGTTGCTGGACACCGAAGGCGCGCCGCTCTTTGGTTTCCTCTGCCTTGGTGACGACTTCTCCCAGCAGGTTTGGAAGCTGTTCAATCTGATCGGGGCCGATGATCAGGTCGACAAATGGAACTTCCTTGCTGAGTGTTTTTGCTTCCGCCTGCGCTACGCAACCGGTGACCGCGAGAATCAGATCCGGATTCTTGCTTTTGAGCGGGCGGATCTCGCCGAGTCGGCTGACAAGTTTGTGCCTCGCTTTTTCACGGATGTGGCACGTGTTGAGCAGAATCAGATCGGCCTCATCGAGCGTTTCAGTTGGCCTGTAGTTGCAGCGTCCGAGCAGTCCGAGCATTCGTTCGGTGTCTGCTACGTTCATCTGGCAGCCCCACGTTTGAACGTAAACTTTTTTCAGAAAGCTTTGATTCTCCGCGCCGACGTCCGGATAGTTGACCTGCGGTTTGGGCATATACTTTGCAAACGGATTTTCGTCGTTTCCGCCCGACGGTCCGTCAAGGTGTTGAGTTCTTTTATCCGGATGGAACATCAGAAAAATCCTTCAGTGAATTCGTGAGGGGTCAGCGACGGCCTTTGGCTCGGGCTTTTTTCTCTTCTTTTTTCTTTTTGCGCTGGCGGTTGATTTCGGCCAGTTCCTGCGACGAAAGTCCGCCCGCGCGTCCGCCGCCCGGGAAGCCGCCCATCATTCCAGGGAGCCCGCCGCCCATCATGCCGCCCATCATGCCGCCCAAACCGCCCATGCCGCCGAGACCGCCCCCTCGCATCATTTTGGCCATATTGGCAAGCTGATTCAGACCGCCCATGCCAGGGATTTTTCCGAGCAGCCCGCCGCCTAGACCACCGCTGAACAGGCTCATCATTTGCTTCATCTGCATGAACCGTTCGACGAGGTCACGCACGTCTTTTTCAGTGCGTCCCGAACCACGTGCAATGCGCTGTTGACGCGACCGGCCCTCAGGCGTTTTCGCCAATAGGAGGTCGGGGTTTTCTCGTTCTGCGCGGGTCATTGAGTGAACAATTGCGCCCACGCGGACCATTTCACGGTCATCCACTTTGTCCAGGTCTTGTTGGTTCAATTGTCCTGCGATCGGTGTTTTGGCAATGAGGTCTTTGAGAGGTCCCATCTTTTGAATGCTTTGGAGCATGCCGAGAAAGTCGTTGAAGTCGAAATGACCTTCCATCATGCGGCTCGCACTACGCGCCGCCTCCTGTTCGTCAATGGCTTTTGTGAAGTCCTGCATCAGCCCGACAACGTCGCCCATTCCCAAAATACGCGACGCCATACCTTCCGGACGAAATTCCTCGAGTCTGTCGAGCGATTCTCCAACGCCAGTGAAAAGAATATTCTTTCCGGTCACTTTCTTGATGGAAAGTGCGGCGCCGCCGCGTGTATCGCCGTCGAGTTTTGTAAGAACTACGCCGGTGAGGTTGACCCTTGCATCAAACGCGCTCGCCGTGCGGACGGCGTCCTGACCAATCATCGCGTCAATCACCAAGAGAACATTCTGCGGTGAAACTGCTGATTTGATGTTTTCAATTTCGCCCATCAGTGCATCGTCAATGGCCAGTCGTCCGGCTGTGTCGATGATGACTAAATCGAGCCATTCCTGCCGCGCGTGATCGAGTCCGCGGCGGGCAATTTCAACCGCATCGTTAGTCTCAAGAGTAAATACCGGTACATCGATGCGCTCACCGAGCACTTTCAGCTGTTCGCGGGCTGCCGGCCGGTAGACGTCGGCCGCAACCAGCAATGGACGCATATTCTGCGTTTCCTTGAGCAGTCGTGCGAGTTTTGCAGCATGGGTTGTTTTACCCGCACCCTGCAGACCGACGAGCATGATGACTGTCGGACCTTTTGTGTTTTTTACGATTTGCGCTTGTTCGCCACCCAGGAGTTGCATCAGCTCGTCATGGCACAACTTGATGAAGTGGTCGCCGGCTGAAACCTTGAGCTCCGCAGTCTTTGCCTTTGTATGAACAACCGATCCGAGTGCTGAATTCCTTACGCTTTCAAGGAATGATTTGACCACTCCGAAGTCGACGTCGGCTTCAAGGAGACTGCGACGCACTGTGTCGAGCGCCGGTGCGATGTTTTCTTCGGTGAGGCGGGTTTGTCCCTTCAGCTTGAGGGAGGCGTCTTTAAATCCTTGAGTTACGATATCAAACATTCTGAAAACCCTTGCTATTCGCGTACGTGATATTGCACGCGGAGGTATAGCCTCAGGTCTTGGGCCGGTCAAACAGTTGTTTGGCTTTGTAATTGTTCAAATTAATTGGTCTTTTCAGGGACCCTTCACGACCCTGAGCTTCAGGCCGCGGGCGGATTCAGGTGGAAGGGGCTCATTGAGATGTTGCTCAGCCGGTTCTGGGGCTGACGGGGTGTCGATTTTGTTGAGGCTGGAGGAAACGGCGTCCTTGAGGGCATCCATGAAAAGCTGTGTTCGGATGATGCTCTCCCGCACTGCGTCCTCACCCAGCAGCTCCTGAATTTCTCTGACAAACTGATCTGCGAATGCCGCCTGCGTGAGGAGATGTCCCGCGAGTTCTTTTGTGAGTTCGTTTTCGTTCAGTTGGAAGGCCTTTGCCACCTCGATGAAATGAACCCTCGAGCAGTTTTGTTTTGATTGTTCAGGCGCGTCGCGAAAGAAAAAAGTCCAACAGCGGAACTGGTCTTTTCGATCGAACTGAATGCAGACATCCAGCTCCTCGTTGGACGGCATGACAATAAAAAGCCTGTCGTCCAATGAAGTTCTTTCGAAGGCGTCGACGACTTCCCGAAGAGTGAGAGTCATACGCTCTGCCTCTGGAATCCGATTTTGGACAGCCTCAATTCGAGTGCTTCAAGAATGGTCTCGCGCATGAATTTGTGCGTTGAGGCAATCGCGTCGCGGATGATCGTCAGATCTTCTCCAGAGAATTTGTTTTTCTTTTGCTGTCTGGACCTGTTGAGGCTGCGGAAACATTGCGTCTGCAGATTTTCGAGATAGACGATTTTGCTGAGATAGAGTTCGTATCGGACGTTCAAATCCAACGAGTGCTCAATCGGTGTCAACAGTTCATCGACGAGCTCTTTGTAGAGTTCGTACGAGATTTCTGAAGGTTCCTGTGTGAATGGCCGGTCGTTCATATGGCCCACCCTCCCTGACTCATCCTGAGTAACAAAAGGCATCCGTGCCTCTTGATGGGTCGGATCGGAATTTCGCTCAGTTTTTTGAGGCTGGAATCGTCAAGAGGAAGACTCTGGGCAGATATTTTTCAGGAAACTGCGCCGGTGGAGTTGTGTAAATCCATGTTCATTAAGGGCTTTTTGGTGTTTTTCGGTTCCGTAACCGCGGTGGGATGCGAAGTCGTATCTGGGATAGACATGCCCGTATCTGACCATCCAGCGGTCACGCACGACCTTTGCAATCACCGAACTTATCGAAATACTTTTAAGAAGGTCATCGCCCTTAGTGATGAGGATTTGCGGCGTTGAGTACCAGCGCGGAACGAGTGACAGGGGTCTGTGTCCGTCGAAGAATAAAACAGAAGGTGCGAGTTCTTGCGGAATCTGTTCCAGTGCGCGCGAGGCTGCTAGGCCCAGCGAAGGTATGATGCCGTAACGATCGATTTCGGTTGCGTTCACCGATCCGATGAACACGCCGCTCAGGGCATATTCAGATTCTTCTTTTGATAGTGCCGGCTTTTTCATGAGGGCGCCGAGTTGCTGCGCTGTGAATGCACTTACTAGTTGTGGACGGGTCAGCTTCCGCATTTGCTGCGCAATATTTTCTGCAGAAGAATTCTCTTCTGCGCACGGCGGTTCGTCCCAGTCCGCTTGGGAAACAAAATGACCTGACTCGATTCCATCAGTAAAAGTTTTTTCGCGCTGGGCCTCGGACATTTTCTTGCTGTCGCGGATTGCGGCTGACCAAGACTTGAACGCCGCTTTTGGTAGACCAGCAACCCAGAGGCTCGCGCAAACAACAACTGGGCCAGCCACACATCCGCGCCCGACTTCATCGAGCGCGGCAAAAATCTTGCGTTCACCGTGGCAATCCGCGCTGCCCAACGGGCCGAGCATACACTCGTTCAAAAGCAGGTTTTCTGAACGAAAGAGCGGGCCTTGCGCCCGCTCTTTTTTTTCAATCGAGGCCTTAACCATTGGCAACGGAATCTACCGCTTTCAAGATTGTCTGCTTGGGCTGGTTGCCCACCAGATCTCCGACTTTTTGACCGTTCTTGATGAATGCAAGGAACGGAATGTTGCGGATGTTGAATTGCGCAGCGAGCTGTGGCTCTTCCTCAACGTTCACCTTGCAAACCTTAATTTTGCCCTGTCTCTCGCGGGCAACTTCCTCGAGCGTGGGCGCGAGGGCCACACACGGTCCACACCAGTCGGCCCAGAAGTCTACCAAGACTGGCATATTGCTTTCGAGGACCTCAGTTTGAAAATTTTTTTCAGTTACATGCATGACGAGTTCAGACATCGGGCATACTCCTCAATGGGAAGGATCAAGACCTCACCGTCGCACCCTAGCGCGGAGCGCTCGGAAGTTCAAATTTGAAGCAGACGCAGCAGATGACGAGGGATGAGAATGACTAAAAGTGCGGCAGGAAAAAACAGCTATTCGAGCACAATTCTCTGCCTTGTGACCGCATTTGTCCTGGTCAAGGCAATAACCCCTGCAATTGCAGCAGATTTGCCGAGGCATTTCGCCGTGGGTGCTGTCCTGATTCTTTTGCCGATCGTCGTCTTCAGGCAGTCGGCATCTTTTTTTAAAACAATCTTTTTGAGCTCAGAAAATCGATGGGGAGAATGGTTTTGCATTGCATACCTTTTCGTCCCTGTCTTTATTCTCGTTTTGTTTTTTCCCGAGCAATGGCCGCAAGCGCGGATTGCAATGGAACGCTGGAACTTGAGTGCGGCAGGACTGTCGGCAGTTCTTCTGGCACCAGTGGCTGAGGAATTTTTCTTTCGTGGTTGGTTGTTGAATTTTCAGCGCACTAGAGTTCACGCAGAGCCTGTAACTGCAGTCAATATCAGGAATGTCCGTGAATGGTTTTGGCTTTGTTACCTCAATGCGATTGTCTTCTGGATTTTTCATGTTCCCATCACTGAAGATTTTCCGGCTGTCTGGATGCAGGCTTTGGAAAAGGGTGTGGTTCCATTGTCGCCCGGACCTTTTTTTCTCGGCTTTGTGACCAGCGCTTTGACTCTT
>JBEDKY010000115.1:0-3621 GCA_041171905.1 Pseudomonadota bacterium | reverse complement strand
CGGCAACCTTGAACCCGCGCGAACCGCCTGTCTGTTCAGCCTTCTCAGTGGATTCGCCTTGTACGGCATCCGGCGAATGGCTGCGCAGATACGACTCTGCAGCGCTGAGACCAAGACTGTTTTCTGTAGTTGAGGTATCGGAGGCGGTCTCCGAGAGCACAGGAAGCATCTGCGGTTCAACAGACTCAGTGATGGACTGGCTGTCGGCATGCGACTCGACGCTGAGCGGCGCAACTGACTGCGCATCAACAGTCGCAGCTGGCGACGGTTGGGCTGTTTCTGAAATTTGCGCTGAAGAAGCATCGCGGTCCTGCCGGCTACGACCGTGTTTTTTGTTCTTCTTTCCTGCTTGCGGCGAGTGCTGGTGAATGTTCGGATGACTCTCTGCAGGCGAATCAACCTGTACGGGTTGCGTTTTGTCTTCTGCGGCCTGCTGCGCTGGTGGCTCGACCTCTGCCGGTTGCTGAACTGGAGCGGCAACTTGAACAGTCTGCTGTGCAGGGGCGTGAAGATCCACACCAAGCACGGCAGCGGCCACAGCAAGCGGTTCGGGCGCTTTTTCGAGCGTCACTGCAGCAAATGGCTTTGTTTTTTGCGGAGGTGGCTGCACGTCTCCCATGTCGAGAGAGATACCCAAAATGCTGGCAACATCGGGTGTCACAACATCGAGCGGCTCCTCCTCGGGAGTCATCTCCATGGCCCGATGCGAATTATTTGAAACGCCGGACACGCGCGGAGCCTGCATAGAATCAGAGCTGCGCAGGTTGCGTGTGGGTGTCGTCAGCGTATTGGTTCTGGAGGGAACCTCCGACACCTTTGGCAGAGCGACCGAAGGAGTATTGATATCACCCGCGGTGCGCGCATTCGCCGCCTCGCGTTCCAGATTCACATCTCGTTTAGCCCCGCCAATCTGGTAGGGCGCCTGTGCGTCATGCTCTGCCGGCATCACAGTCTGATTGGCTGCCTGATCTAATTCAGGAACAGACACTGACAGCTCCCGCGCGTAGATGCGGATGAGTCCTCGACCGTTCAGTCCAGGTGGCAGTTCGTTCCATTGTCCTTCTTCAATTGCAACCAGATAATGTTCGCGCACTTTGATCTTTGCAGACAGTGCCGACGTTGAGCGGCCGATAGACTCACGTGCTTTGCGCAGCCGCGCGCCAACCTGCTGGGCAATGTCAGAGTTGACTCCAAGTGCCGTGCGATTTGCTGATGTTTCCATCTCTGTTCCCATCACGTGTCTTTAACCTTTCAAAAAAACTATCTGGTTATTTGTTTACGCAGTGCAAGCGCGCGCTTTTCGATCAGCGGGTCTGGCTTAGCCTTGAGAATCGCATCCAGATGATCAAGCGCCTTGCGGCGATCGCCCAGCCGATGTGCTACACCGGCAAGTTCAAGTTGTGGCTCAAGACAACCGGGACAAAAATCAACCGCTCTCTGAAACGATGCCTTTGCTTCTGCCAGCCGTCCAGAGTTCAACTGACATTTTCCCAGATTAAAATATGGAGCGGAGTAGGTCGGGTCTATCTCCAAGGCCGCCTTGAATTCTGTCGTCGCCTTGTCACAGCGCTTTTCCTGCAGGTATGCCAGACCCATGTTGAGGTGCACGCGTTCAAGGAAAAGATATTTTCCGCGCTTTACGATCGCACTCAATTCATTGCGTGCGGCAGCATTTTTACCCGTCAATATATAGGTGTATGCAAGATTGAGTTGGGCATCGTCATTTTCAGGCTGTTTGTTGATAACAGTCTGAAAACTTTTTGAGGCAGCTTCTGGATTACTCAATCCGATGAATGACAGACCCAAGAGCATATGCACCTCTGCGGGTGCATCGGGGTGACGCGAGCGTGGTGAAAGAAAATGAACCGCGCGGTGATATTCACCCTGTCCAACCATCTGCCTGGCAAGCTCAAGACTGGCGAGCTGATTGCGTGATTCCGGAGTGTCGGCTTTTGTGCTCACACAGGCCGCACTCAGAGTTGTTGTCAGCAATGTCATCCACAGAGCCAAGTTCATCAGACGATTTCCCATCACATCTGTGTCATTGTTCCACGTTCGGAAGAGAGCACCTGCCGCGGCTTACCCGCAACGTCGCTTGGTCCCACCAATCCATCCTTGACCATTCTATCCATCAGCCGTGCCGCTTTGTTGTATCCAATACGAAAGTTGCGCTGCAGACTGGATGTACTTACGGTTCCCGAGGCCACGGCAAAATCGATGGCGCGGTCGTAAAGGTCATTCTCATCCATCTGGGTTCCCTCGACACCCTGCTCGTCAATTTTCCCGCCCGCAGCTCCGTCATTTTTCTGACTGATTTGCTGCGCGTTGCGTTGCACGGCCGCCATGGTTTCGTTGTCGTAACGAGTCGGATAGAGCTCACGCAACTTGTCGCTCAGCTGGTTGATTTCTCGGTCGCCAATGTAGGCCCCATGACCACGCACGATGCGGTTGGTTCCAGGCGGAAGGAAGAGCATATCGCCTTTGCCGAGCAGGCGTTCTGCACCGACACTTTCAATGATCGTGCGGCTGTCGTGTTTTGAAGCGACCTGAAAAGAAATGCGGCATGGAAGGTTGGCTTTGATGACGCCCGTGATGACGTCGACACTCGGCCGCTGAGTTGCGAGAATCAAATGGATTCCGGCTGCACGCGCCTTTTGAGCCAGCCGCTGGATTGAGTCCTCGATATCGCGGGGAGCAGTCATCATCAAATCGCACAATTCGTCGATGACAACGACAATATATGGAAGCGTCTGCGGAGTTTCACCGGCCAATTGCTCCACCGTCAGCCGCTGCGCAACCACTTCGGCATTGAAGGCGGCGATGTTTCTGACCGCCGCACGGCGCATCAACAGATAACGGCGCTCCATCTCATCGATGGCCCATTTCAACGCTCCCGCGGCTTTCGAAGGATCGGTCACAACCGGCATCATGAGATGTCCAATACCGTCATAGTTCGACAGTTCCAGCATCTTGGGGTCAACCAGAATGAAACGAACCTGATCGGGAGATCGGGACATCATCAAACTCAGAAGAGTGACGTTGATACCGACTGATTTTCCGGAACCCGTTGCCCCTGCAATCAAGAGGTGAGGCATTGTGCTCAGGTCGGCAACCAACGGTGAGCCATCAACATTTTTACCCAAGGCCATCGGCAGCGGCGATGAAACATCCCGGAAGGTCTGATGTTCCATGACATCGCGCAGTGCCACGGTTTCGCGGATGGGTGCCGGAACCTCGATGCCGATGGTGCTCTTGCCAGGCTGCGGAGCCATCAACACACTTTGTGCCTTCAGTCCTAATGCGAGGTCTTCTTGCAATGACAATACTTTTGTTACTTTAATTCCGGAAGCAGGCTCGAACTCATGCACATTGACGACTGGTCCCGGTTGACTTCTCACAACCCGCCCCGTCACTCCAAATGTTCCAAGCTTCATGGCCAAAAGATGTGCTTGCGAGTCCAGGCTTTTTTGAATGGACGACGAATCTCCCTGGGATGACTGCCCCGCAGGCAACATGGTGAGAAGACTTTCAAAGACAGGGACAGGCACTGCATCGGGCGACAATTTTCCGGCTGTACGCGCAGGTGTGCTGGGCGGAAGCGGACGCTCGGAAATATTTCTC
>JBEDKY010000114.1:0-4383 GCA_041171905.1 Pseudomonadota bacterium | reverse complement strand
GTCAGGAAGATTCATGATCAACAGGTTGCTCGAGAAATTGAATGCGGAGGGGCGCGACGCACTGCGTTTAGCCCATTTCAACCTGCAGCGATGCGCGACAGTCGTACTTGCATCCATGTCGTGTGTCGCAGTTGCGAGCCCGACGACAGTCGATCTCTGGCGGGACATGGGATTGGGCGCCTCATTGTTAGGTGGTGGAACAGCGCACGTGTCGGATAGCTCTGCTTCCGACCGGAACCCCGCAGGCATCGTGCGCGGACAGGTTTATGCCACCACCGGAGAAATGGGTTGGATTGGGCAAAAGTCGCGGCAAGCTGAATTCTCGGTCTGCGACCCGACGCGCGCTTACTCAGAATTAATCGCTTGCGTAAAAGTAAGGCAGACGCAAAAAATAACCGGTGCTACCGACCGTCGCTACACGCTGGCCCTGGCCGATGTGTTCACCGGCGGGTTGATTCTCGGTGTTGCCGGCGACTACGTCGAATTTGCGCAGGAACGTAAGCCCTTTGCTATCAGTGCGCCTGCAAAGAGCGGGTTTCGCCTGCGCGGCGGGTTTATCTATGCTCTGCAAGAGGGCATTTCTGTAGGAGCACGGAGTGACGGTCTTTTTGATGCCACCAATACACCGCGAAATCATGCTGCGGGGGTGAGTGCACAGATTGGCAGACACTTTCTCGTCAACGGAGACCTGTATTTTGACGCCGACGCCATGCGCGAGGCCCTCGTCGGGGTCAGCGTTCTTCCGCGTGACTTCCTTGATTTTGCCGTCAGCTATGGTTACGCCCCGAAAGATGGTTATCACAGAATCGGTGGTGGTCTGGTTGTGAGGTCGCAACAGGCTCGGCTATCCTACACGGTAGTTCGGTCGTCTGTCGCTCCGACGCAGCTGTTCCATACGGTTGGCATTGGAATCTTTTTTGTCGGCGAAGCCGGCCCGGGGTAATTTTTGATGAGCTTCACTTCGCAGGGCAACTCGTTTCTGGCCGGCAACAAAAAAAACGACTCGCTTGTGGGCCGTGACGTCGTTTCTTTCTGCGGAAAGTGCAAACTGAATTTGTCTCATACCGTGGTTACGGTTTCGAGCAAAACTCAGCCCAATCGTGTTCAATGCAATACATGTAAGTCCGAGCACGCCTTTCGGGGAGTGAAATCGGCCAATGAACTCAAGAACCGTGCAATGGGAGATGATGCTATGTCAGAACGTGACGAAGAAGTTGATCTTGATTTGGACTCGGGCGGCAAGGCTTTGCTTGGTGAAGGTGCGACCAAAAAGCGCGCCAAGGCAAAACCCAAAGCGAAAAAATCGAAGGACGAGAGCGAGAGCAAATCGAGCTCCAAATCTGCTGCTGCATTGCCGCTGAGCATGCTCTCGGCGAGCAGCGAAGACAAGCAGCTTTTCAGCGATAAAAAAGCCGCTTTGAAAGCCTCAAAGGTGGCTCCCAAGGACTACAGCATCAAGATTCATCTGAGCGTCGGTGATGTGGTCAACCACAAGACTTTCGGCCTTGGATTCGTGACTGCCGATGGCGGCCTCAATAAGGTCGAGATTCTTTTTGAAGGTGGACGCAAGCTTTTGATTACAGGTCCGAAGCCCTGACGTCCTCGCGCTCGCTCTCGCTGCCGCTCTGCGAAGACGCACTGAGATGCGAGCTGTCTGAAGCTCTCTGCTTCGGATAGTAGTAGTCCATGACCCGCCAGATCGAATCAATTTCTTCGTTCGAAAGGCCGAACCGCTTCGCGTTTCTGACTTCGTGCAGATACGCTTCCCGTTCTGCCGACCACGTACCGTCGTTTTCAAAGAGCTCTTTCGCGCTTGGCTGCAGAGCTGGAATAACGCGACCAGCCAGACGGCGAGCGCTCAGACTCCACTGGGTCAGTTGGTCTATGGCGACCACTTTGAAGAATGACTGCGGAACGTGAACTTCAATTTCGTGCGCAAGAGTTGAACCAAGGACGCCCCAGCTCGTAAAGGCGGCAGGGCCGATGGTCACACGTTTTTGCGGAAGAATAAGACCGCCTGTGGTGAGACCGCGGTCACCAAGCAATGAATCAAACTCAGGTCCGTCGACGGTGTCGGGCGTTTCGATTGAGAACATCACCATCGCAATGTCGACCGAATTCTGGCTTTGGTCGGGAAATCCGCTCGGCGCCGAGACTTCAACAGCGGCAATCGCTTTTTGGTATTCCTTGTAGGCATGCAATTCACGGTTCGCCCTGATTGTCATCACAACCCCGAAGGTACCCACCAGCAGAGCGGCGAGCAGCGGTAGATTATGAACAAAGCGAAGCAGCATGACGGGCCCCACACAATTTGGCCGGTAACGCACCCCAGTGGGTCTTTGCATCAGCGGCAACTCCAAGCTGCCCTAAGAAAAATCTGTGCCAACCCGAGTTTAATCGATACTTATGCCGATTTGTGAGTGTTTTCCAGTCCTAAACAGGCGGGCTCGAGCCTATGGAGGAGATCAATCGTGCATTCGCCTGTCTAAATGTTGGACACCGACCATTTTTTCGCTTGTCTTTAAGTGGGTTCCGGTGGACACCCGCTGCAACGGGAGACGATGGCTATGGCGGAAGTGGTATTGGTCAAGGAACGGGTTGTTCTCGGAATTACCGGCGCAAGTGGTTCCATCTATGCGGAGTTGATGCTCCGTTCGCTGCTTGCAGCGGGTGTCAGAACATATCTAGTTGCCACAGACACAGCGCGCAAAGTGATCGCCACGGAGCTGCCCGAAAATTGTCTGATTGCGCAGGTCCTTGCGAGTGGTCTGCAGGCACGACTTGAAACGAATTCTGCCGTCGCAGCTGCAGCTGAGAGTTTGGGATTGACCGCAGAGAATATCGCCCAGCTGCGCGTGTTTTCGAACGACGATTTCTACGCGCCAATCGCGAGCGGTTCCGAGGGAGCGACTCACATGGTTGTTGCTCCGTGTAGCATGGGAACAATGGCGCGCATTGCGCACGGCATGAGCACATGTCTGTTGGAACGCTGCGCCGATGTCATGCTCAAAGAAAAACGCACGTTGGTGATTTCGCCGCGTGAGACTCCGCTGAGCACCATCCATCTGCAAAACATGCTCACACTTGCACAAGCCGGTGCGGTGCTTGTCCCCGCGATGCCTGCTTTTTACAGCCGTCCGCAGAGTGTCGAAGAGGTTGCCCTTTTTGTGGTCGAGAGGTTGCTCGATCAATTGCGGTTGACGACGCCGCTGCGGCAAAAAAGTGTTCGCTGGAACATCCGCAGGCTTTGACCCAGCACTGCGGCCCCAGCGAATTTTGTTGCGAATCAGAAGCAATTTCAGCGTTCAGAATTCACATCACAACGATAAATTATTCACCCAGCCGTTCATCAAGGCGAGCGCGGCATGCCTCGACTTTGGGCTTGAGTGACGGAACTGCACCGCCGCAGTCCCAATCTTTCCAACCGGCGCGCGACAATCTGATAAACCCGCAATCCGCATTTGTCTGCGGATCCTCAAGGTCGTAACCGCATGCGCGGCCGCGCGTGTCCCATGCAGGCTGTGTCGGGTGCTTCACCCCGCGGCCTGCTTCGGTCCCCGGATACGATTCGTTGATTTGAAAAAGCCCGACGTGAACTCCTGTTCGCATATCTGCGCGGCCCGCGGATTCACACAAAATAATGCAGGTCGCCCGGTTGCGGTCCCAGCGGGGAAAACCGGCTTTATCGACGTAGGAGCGCAGCTGCAAAAGCTTGCTGTCGGACATAAGCAGGTCGTCGCTGGCGCCTGTTACCTTAGAATTTTGGGCAGGTGTGTTTGCATCTGAGGAGCATGCGGCCGCAGCTACAGCCATAATGCAGAGTGACAAGATAAACTTCATGTTTTTCATTTCATCATTCCTCCGGTGTTTGACCTGACATACTGAAAGGTGTTTCACGCACGCAACCTAAAAAAAAAAATTTACGCGAAATTGTTTCTTAAATAACCGCAAATGCGGGGAAATTTTTTTGAATTATTTTTTAATCCAAAAGCAAAAAATCTCTTGTTTTCGAAATAGGTAAACTTTTCCTGCTGCACTCCGATGCTCTTTTGAGTTTAGAGGAAGGAGAAAAATATGGTGTGCCGTTGGTTGGTGCCGTTTGGCGCCTGCGTTCTTGTTGCCTGTGGCAACAGCGATCCGGAAGCTCTTTTGCGTGCTGAGATTCTCAATGTGGGATTCATTCCATACGAAACGCCGCTCGAATTTGCGGGAACCGGAACACTCGTCGGTGGGAAGCCATACGAGATGCAGCTCATCGCTCCGCCCGAGAGTTGTTTTCCGAATTCCACAGGTGGTTCGCCGACTCAGTTGCGTGTTGTCGACAATACCGAATTGCCGATGAAGTCGAATGCGTTTCAGCTCACAGGAAATGCCCGAGTTGGT
>JBEDKY010000113.1:0-25062 GCA_041171905.1 Pseudomonadota bacterium | reverse complement strand
TCCGAGAACAGCGGAGTCCGTGAATATCTTTTCACCTCACTCCTTCTTCAACGGCCGGAGTTTTCTTTAACAGTCGAGCCCGGTGAATATGCGATAGGTCTTTGGCGGGACGGAATGATTCACCCGTGCGTGTCCCGCCTGATTGTTGAATCATCGGACGCCGCAGTGCTTGCATGCGATCCGAATGCGGGTCCGCCTTCGTCGAGTCCGACAGAAGGAACTGGCCTTGTGCAAACTCAAAAACGTGGTGAATCACAAACATTGACTGTCAGCTTTGACGGGAGCTTTATGCCGTCGCGGCTGCTCAGCCAAAGTTCATTCCGGGCATGGATGGCAAAAAATGGCGTCACGCGATTTTTGCGCGCCGGCAGGCCAATGGATAGCCAGCAGCAGCAATTTCAATTTTCGCTTCAACCTCTCCTGCAGAGTTTGTCCGCCGGTGGAGTCCTGCAACCCGAGGGACCATTTATTGGTGATTTTCGTCTGACACAGAAAACTGAGACAGACGCAAAAATGGGAACGTCGTCCTTCGCGAGACTTCTCTATGCCCAGTCGGGAATAAACATAGATTCGATGCTCTCGCGGGTGTTTAAAATTGCATTTGCGAACTCAATTCCAATGGCGGGCGTCTCCGAAAGGGGATTGCTCGAAGGCGCGGTGCCCCTCACCTTCAGAACCTTTCTACGAAATGCCGCGGGTCGCTCGCTGCGCACCGAGGAGACTGAAGCATTTGCAAGCAACGGAGCGCAGATAGAATGGATAGAACCGTCGCCGGCCGCATCGGGAACACCGGTCAGACTCGGACCCCAACAACGAATTCGAGTGCGGCTGAGCATTCCACCGGAAGACACGACTGAGTTCTTCACAATGTTCATCAACGGTGAGTCCTACAAGCAATGGTCCGTTCCGCTGAGTCAGTACCGCAATATGATCCGCAGTCTGGAAATAGATGAAAAAATCTCGATGAACAAAGATTTTTATATTGGCTTTGCATCTTGGGGAAAGAATTATCTCCCTGAATATATGTTTGGTGTCAGACAATTACCTGCCCTGGCTTTCACAAGGCTGTATTGCATCGACGTCAACGAAAACGCAGTCTGCGATCGGCAATGAGGGGTTTCGTCCATGTACGTGCATGAAAAAGTGCGGGAAGACTTTTTGGCGCGAGAAGCTTTTCTTCTCGAACTGCGCAATGCGAAACGAATGGCGCCGCTGATCGACCACACGCTGCTCAAAGCAGAGGCCGGTGAACGCAACTTTTCAGAACTGGTACGACAAGCCGCAGCACACAATTTTCGTGCTGTCTGCCTACCCAGCGGAAGATTGGAAGAGGCCGCCAAACTTTTCCGAGATTTAAATTCCGTTGGTTCTCCGCTTTTGTGCACTGTGATTGGCTTTCCACTCGGACACAGTCTCACCGCAGCCAAAACGGCAGAAGTTGATGCCGCACTCACACACGGAGCGGCTGAATTGGACTATGTGCAGAACATAGGCTGGGTCAAAGACAAGCATTGGACAAAGCTTTGCGAAGAGGCCAGAGCAATTGTCGGAGCCGCGCGAGGAAATGTTGTCAAAGTCATTCTTGAAACAGCCCTACTGACTGAGGAAGAAATTTATTTATCCGGGTTGGCTGCTGCACGGGGTGGTGTGCATATTCTTAAGACGTCGACAGGCTTTGCCGCCCGCGGTGCAAGCCTCCAGGATTTGAAAGTCATGAGCCGCGTGACTCAGCAGATTGAAAGTGAAGGCGGTAACAAATTGGGACTGAAGGCTAGCGGCGGAATAAAAACCTACGCCGATGCTGTGCAGATGATTCAAGCCGGTGCAACAAGACTCGGAACAAGCGCCGGCGTGCAGCTGATGACAGGTGAAAAAACAGCTGAGTCATCCTATTAAATTTTCGACAGGCAAATGAGGCATTCCGACAATGTATCTTCCACAGGAAATCATCAGAAAGAAACGCGACAAGATAGAACTCACGCGTGAAGAAATTCATTATCTCATCAATGCATATTCAGGCGGCACGCTGCCGGATTACCAAATGGCCGCATTTGCAATGGCTGTTGTTCTCAACGGAATGAGCGACGAGGAAACCGCCCATCTCCTGACAGCCATGATTCAAAGCGGCGACCGGATGGACTGGAGCCAACTGCGCAAGCGTGGCATTCCATGTGTGGACAAGCACTCGACAGGCGGCGTCGGCGACAAGACGTCTCTCGTTATTCTTCCGCTGCTTGTTGCAGACGGTCTGGCCGTACCCATGGTCGCCGGTCGCGGTTTGGGTCACACGGGCGGAACTGTAGATAAATTGGAAGCCATCCCTGGTTTCATGGCCCAACCAAGTGCGGAGCAATTCAATGGCTGGATGCTCGCGCGCGGCGGTGCCTTTGGAGCACAAACAGATCGATTTGTTCCTGCGGACAAAAAACTCTACGCGCTGCGCGACGTGACCTCGACTGTGGAGAGTATTCCGCTCATTACAGCCAGCATCATGTCAAAGAAACTCGCCGAAGACCTCGATGCGCTGATTTTGGATGTCAAATTCGGTTCAGGGGCTTTTCTCAAATCGCGTGAATCTGCCGAACAGCTTGCACGCTCATTGGTCAATGCAGGACGAATGGCAGGTTGTCGGGTGGAGGCAGCTCTCACCAATATGGACGAACCGCTCGGCCGAGCGGCAGGCCATGCCTGTGAAGTGGCCGAGTGCCTCGACATTCTGCAGGGCATGGGTGCACCTGACACACGGGAGTTGAGCCTGCAACTTGCAGCGCGTGCAGCGGTGCTTGGGCATCAAGACAAATCACCGGATGCGCACCAGCGGGCCTACACGCGAATGCGCAATCATTTGCAAAGTGGTCGGGCTTACGAGGTCTTTCTCGACATTGCGGTTCAGCAGGGAGCGCATCTTTCGGCGTTGGAGCGCACGAACACAGAATGGATTGACGCAGGAACCATCGATATTCCGGTGTTTGCGTCTGAAAAAAAACGCCAGTGGATTTCGGCAATCGAAACACGCTCGCTGGGGTTATTGTTGATTGAGATGGGTGCAGGACGAACGAAAAAAGAAGATGCCATCGACCACAAGGTCGGGTTAGTGCATCTCAAAAAAGTAGGAGAAAAGGTGGAGACCGGTGAGCCACTCTGCTTCATCAGACTGCGCAAAAATGACGTCCGTGCCGACAAATTTCAAGCAGCTGCAGCGGCTTCGTTCTCACTTACCACAGAAGCGAGCGCAGACGCAGGGCAACCGTTGATTGCAAAATGGATACAATGAGCAAGTCTCAATGCATGACCAACTTCAGGTGATCGCCCATCGGCGAGGCGAAAAAATCTTCCGCCACCGTTCCCTCAAACATGATGAGACTTGTGCGTCTGCCAACTTTCAAGACTCCATGTGAGTTCTCGAGACCCATGGCGAAAGCTGCATTGCACGTCAATCCGGTCAGCACCTCGGGAACTGCAAAACCGCCTTTGACCAATGCCAGAAAACCCGCAAACCAGAGTGAATTGAGCGGCGCACTGCCGGGATTGAAATCCGAAGCAATGGCTGCGCGCACTCCGGCCGAACGAAGTTTTCTTCCCTCAACATAGGCAATGTTGGAAAAGAAGCTTGTGAGGGGGAGAACAACAGGCATCACACCAAGAGACTGTAGCTTTACGAGATCAGCGTCTGTCGCATATTGAAGGTGGTCAACACTCAAGACCCGGCCGCGAGTTCGCTTGCGCTGCTGGGTTTGTTCAGCACGCTGTGCGAGCGCAATGGCTGATTCACAGCCGCCACTTCTGGAAAACTCGTCTGCATGAATGTGAACGTCAAAGCCGTGTTGAAGCGCGGCTGAAAGCCAGCGGTCTGCCTGTTCACGAGTGAAGTAATTCCGCTCCAAAAAAACATCGACAGCCGGTTGAAGAACGTTGCGGCAGTCCGAATATTTTTGCGCCAGCGACGCAAATTGCGGAAGGGCTTCGATCAACGCCTGAATATAATTGTCGAGCCCGTGAAGCTCAGGCGAAGCAGCGTGCGGACCAAGGAGTGTCGGCGCCATGAGCGGCAATGAACCTGCGTCACGTTCTTGAGCGTGTGCCTCAAAAAGGCATTCCCAAAGTCTGAACTCCTGCTCGACGTTCAGTCCGTAACCTGTCTTTGCTTCCCACGCGACCACGCCACGCGACAATGCCTGTCGTGCTCGCTGAAGGTACGCTGTCTTGAGTTCCGCAACGGATGCAGCACGGGTTGCGCGCATACTGACCACGATTCCGCCGCCGCGCGCCGCCACTTCCTCATACGAAAGCCCCTGCGCTTTGAGTACAGTCTCTGTCGCACGAGACCCTGCAAATATCGGGTGAGTGTGGCAATCCAGAAGTCCAGGCATCACAACGCAACCACGTCCCTGAATGACACGGGCGCCACTGATATTGGCTCCCGCATTGACACCAATCGCCTTGATGACACCTTCCTCGATGACAACATCACAGTCCTTATGTCCCCCGAGAAGAACGCTCGAAGTGCTGTCAACTCCATCGAGGTTGTCGCAGTCCATTGTCAGAACAGTCGCGTTGCGGATGACTATTTTTCCACTTCCCTCCGCACTGAAAATGTCTGGAGCTGCAGTCGGTGATGCAGACATGTGGGACTCCTTCCTTGGTGTTTTTCACCTGTACCGCGGATAAAAATGCGGCCGCACAGCTGTGACCTTGTCGGCGCTCATTTGTTCTTGGGCAATTTTTCTTGAAAGGTCGTAGCCGGCATCCGCATGACGGAAAACTCCCATCGCAGGATCAAAGCTGAGCACGCGTTCAAGACGGCGCGCAGCATCTGGCGTACCATCGGCCACGATCACCATGCCGGAATGCAGCGAGTAACCCATTCCGACGCCGCCGCCATGATGAAAACTGACCCAAGTCGCACCACTGGCGATATTGCCGAATGCGTTCAGCAGAGCCCAGTCGGCGACCGCATCGGAGCCATCCTTCATTGCCTCGGTCTCACGATTGGGTGATGCCACGCTGCCACAATCCAGATGATCGCGACCAATCACAATCGGACACGAGAGCTCACCACTTGCAACCATCTCGTTGAGCCTGAGGCCAGCACGCGCGCGTTCACCATAGTTCAACCAAAGGATGCGCGCGGGGAGTCCCTGAATCGAAACACGCTTGGGAGCATGCTCAAGCCAGCGTTGCACACCGGCATTGCCGGCAAACATTTCGCGAAGGACAAGGTCCGCCTTGCGCAGGTCCTCGGGATCTCCCGACAGACATGCAAACCGGAAAGGTCCCCGACCCTCGCAGAAAAGCGGACGTATATATTCAGGAACGAAACCCGGAATGTCGAATGCATTTTCAACACCGACTTCCTTTGCCATCGCGCGGATGTTGTTGCCGTAATCAAACGTGGGAATGCCGCGCTGCTTCAACTGCAGAAGAGCGCGCACATGCGTTGCGATGCTCATCATCGCATCGTGCCTGACCTTGGCGGGCTGAGTCTTTCTTTCTGCTGCAGCGCGCTCAGGCGTATATCCGACGGGAACATATCCAAACAGAGGATCGTGCGCGGAGGTCTGATCAGTCACCAATGCAGGCGTGAAATCCGCACGCTTTATCATTTCAGGAAGTAACTCGGCAGCGTTACCGATAATTGCGATGCTCTTGGCAACGCCGGCGCTCATATGACGGTGCAACGACGCCATTGCATCGTCAACGGAATCATGAATTTCATCGAGATATCTGGTGCGCAGGCGCATTTCTGCACGAGAGCGGTCGACCTCAATTCCCAAAAAACACGCGCCGGTTAAAACTGCAGCAAGCGGCTGCGCGCCACCCATGCCGCCCAGACCACTCGAGAAAACAAATTTACCTTTTGCTTGGCCCTGATAATGCTGACGAAAGGCTTCATAAAAAGTTTCATAGGTTCCCTGAACGATGCCCTGCGAGCCAATGTAGATCCAGCTGCCGGCGGTCATCTGTCCGTACATCATGAGGCCCTGCTTCTCGAGAGCGTCAAAGTGCTCCCAGTTCGCCCAGCGGCCGACCAGATTGCTGTTAGCGAGCAGAACGCGCGGCGCATCGGCGTGCGTTTTGATACGGGCAACCGGCGCGCCGCTTTGAATCAGCAACGACTCATCATTTTCCAGGTCTTGCAACGCATCGGTAATACGGTTGAAGTCATCCTGACTCCGGGCGGCTTTCCCGCGCCCGCCGTAGACAACCAGCTCTTCAGGACGCTCCGCAACTTCGGCGTCGAGGTTGTTCAACAACATACGCAAGGCGGCTTCTTGCAACCAGCCCTTTGTATGAAGTTTCGCTCCTGTTGGTGCCGGTTGTCCTGCTTTAAATCTGTTCTTCATCAACGACATAACGGAACCCTTCTTGCTTGCGGTTGAAGCGGCTTTATGACAGATCTCCCGCTGAGTGATTGTTCGGTAAGTAGTGCGCAAAACTTGGAGTTTTACAGTGAGTCCCGTTCGGCAGAAAGGCATTTGGACAGGTCCCAGCGATAACACTCGAAATTTGCCTACAGATTATTTCATTCCGACGGACCTGCAAGGGGACTTCGGGAGTATTCAGAATGTACTCTCGCCGATGCTGACCGATGATCGAGTGCGCCGGTTGAACGATGTTGCTGCCCGCCGGACCCGCTCGGTGATGCCGGTTTTTGAAAGCACACATCACAGTCACAACATCAGTGCCGTTTTGCGCACGGCAGATGCTTTTGGGTTTCAGGATGTTAGCTTTGTCTACCATCAACCCGAAATGAAATTCAGGGTCAATGACAGTGTTGAACGAGGGTCGAGCAGCTGGCTGCTGACGAGGAGAACATCGTCGGTCGAAACCTGCGCATCCATCCTCAAAGCATCTGGATATAAACTATTCTTGGTCTCTTTGCCGACTTTTGCCCGCACTTCTGAACACTATGAGAATACGCTTCCGAGTTTTCCAGCCGAGCAAATCGGCAGTCCGGCCTTCAATGCGATCGTGGGAAACTCACGGATTGCTCTTGTTTCCGGCAATGAAAAATTTGGCATTTCGTCGGAGTGGAATCGCTTCGCAGACGGCTACCTGCACGTGGGAATGTGTGGATTCGTTGAGTCACTCAACGTATCCGTCTGCGCCGGAATACTGCTTCACGCACTCCAAAACCGCCGGCAGGCAGCTGTTGACGCACACCCACTGACGGTCACAGAACAGTCTCTGATTGTGGAACACTGGCTTGCACGATCGTGTCAGAACGCGCGTCAAATCATTGAACGCGAAAATCCTCGGTTGCTTCCTTGGTTTGAATTCGTTCGTGGTGGAAAATTCTACATGCCTTTTCCGCAATGAGGCGGGCGGCCACTAGCGGACCCATACCATGAAATTTGAGAGCCTTGCGCAAAGCAATCAGTGCCGTCGCGCATCTGAAACCAGCTACGTGATTGTTGCCGATGTGCGGTCATCCACTAAACTCACGGAGAGCGGCCGTCAGCGAGACGTCAATCTTGTTGGTGCAGCGTGCATTGCGGCAATTCGAAATTTGTTTCCCATTGGTCAAGTCCCCTATGTCTTCGGGGGCGATGGGGCGACTTTTCTTGTCGAAGACGTCGACTTGAAACGCTGCCTCGATGCGCTGTTAGCCGTGCAGGCGGCAGCCCGCAGAAATCTGGACATCGGTTTGCGGGTCGGTTCAGTGACATTGAGCGAAATCCGCGAGCGCGGCGCCGACGTCCTGTTCGGTTCAATCAATTCGGGCGACGAAGAGCTGATGACATTCCTACGTGGCGATGGAATCGCGCTGGCAGATTCGATTGTGAAACAAAGAGATAAAGATTCTTCCGAAAAGCTCTCCGAGCAAGGCGACACTTCAGCGCCAGTGGAAGGCCTTGCCTGCAGGCTCTTGCCATTCAAAAACCGGCGCGGTGTCGTCAACAGCTATATCATTGATCCGCTTGTCTCTGGCCCGGAGCAGGATCAAGTATTCATGGAACTGTTTAACGTTCTGAAAGGAACCCAGAACCTCGAACGCTTTTGCCCAATTCACGCCGACGGAGTGGGGCATGACTGGCTTTCGTCACAGGTTCAATCCGAAGCTGCGCTGGTCAGGCCAAACAACAGACTCTGGACAAAAATAAAATTCCTGATTGATAAAATTATAGCATCGTTCATCACAAAATATGTTTTTGTCTTCGACAAGGAAAACCGTGTCACAGGCAAGCCAAGCCAATACAGCGCAGAATTGCCGGAGCAATCCGACTGGATCAAAGCCAATGGTTCTCTTTATCTGATTCTCGATATGAACAAAGATGAGGAACTACATTTCAACAAGTGGCTTGGTGAGCGCGAAAAAGAAGGCAAACTCAGATTTGGTGTACATTCATCAGACTCGGCGCTCGTGACTTGTCATCTGCATTCGTCAAGTCATAAACGACATTTCCATTTCGTCGACAATGCCAACGGCGGGCTGACAGTTGCGGCAACCATGTTGAAGGCAAAAAAATCTTCCAAGGCCGGGTAAGCTAAAATCGTTTTCTTGGAAAGAAGAACGACACTCCGGATTGTATGGAGCAGGAAGTCTGCAGAGTTTGGCAACCATCGGAACACAAGCGCGTTTGCGAGGGATTGCTCGAATTCTGACTGACGACAATCTCAATGTGGCCGTGAGTCGCATTGAAACCGCAGACTCCGCGATCCCACACGACAATCGTACCCTCAGGCAGGCATCCCCACGATGAGGGACGCAGACGCACAAAGTTTGCAGCCTTCGAACTATTCTCAACCTTAACGAAATCTGCAGCCGACTCTGTCGGCACACCTGCAGCGGACCATGCTCCCGCGCCTTTCGGCATCAGACCGACGTTTTCAATTGCTATTCCAGCATATTCATAGCAGCGACTCGTGAATGCTCCGATGTTGACTCTATTTGCTTCCTGCGCAAGCTGACTGCCCAATGCGAAATCCATTTCAGCGGGATGACCGCAACTGTCGGTTGTGGTGTTGCCTCCGGTCGACTGACTTTGTTTCCAGTGATCAGTGAACAAAAATCCGGCTTCGAGATTGCATCCAGGCAGCTTCAGCTGCAATTCGACCTGCCAGTGCTTGTTGACCGGTGCCGCGGGTGGCGCCTTGAGGACGATCTGTGTGCCCTCTTCGATTTCACACTTTTGCGCCGCGTAGAGTTTCGCCGAATCTATTGCCTTGGTCTTCAAATAGGTTTTCCGCAGCGCCGAGTAGAGCTGGTTGGGTGCAAATTGAGCCCACTGCGGGGTCGAAGTCGGCAACGGAGCCGCAGGCTTCTCACCTCCCTTGATTTTTTTCACCGGACCGGAGCCTTGCTGGATGCATCCGGTTTGCTGCATCACAAAAGTAAAAATGCAGCACACCAACAGGCGCGCCGCCTGACTGGACTTGGAGCCCTTGCTCTGGGCTGAAGGACGCTGCAATGTTGGTTTGAGGGTCATAGCCCGCTCCGGTTCGTTCTACGGGATGGATCGGTTGCGCGAACACAACCCTTTCGGCAGCCTTTGCCGACCATCAACACAATGGCGAAAGAAAAACCATGTTCCAGGAAAATCTCCGCTATCTCCGCATGGAATCACAACTTCTCAAAGGGTTTCCGCTCGTCACAAGCACCTCTCGAGTTGTGCCCGTTTTGTTGCCTTCCAACTATTCACCCAACCGTCGATACCCGACAATTTGGATGCTAGATGGCTACCTCGGTACCGGACGCAGTCTGATGAGCGAGAGCGGGTTTTTGGGAGAATCGCTGGGCTCTCAACTTTCACGCCTGATGCAGGAAGACGCTCTGCCTGAATCCATTTTCGTTTTTCCAGACCCGACCACGCGCTTCGGCGGCAGCCAGTTTATTGATTCCGCGGTGTGCGGACCGTTCATGCGTCACATCACTGAAGAGCTCATTCCGTTCATCGACTCGCAGTTCTCGACGATTGCCAGCAAAGACGGACGCGTCGTCTGCGGTCACTCGAGTGGTGGATACGGAGCACTGATGATTTCGATGCTGCGGCCGCAGTTCTTTGGTTACTGCATCGCTTCAGCAGCCGACAGCGCATTTGAGCTCAGCATGGCCGGAGCATTTCCGACTGTGGCCATGAAACTAAAAAAATACGGCGGAGAGGAGGCATTTCTAAATTATTTTTTCTCACAGCCCCGTCCCGAGAAATGCTCGAAAGACGATTTTCTCACCTTGATGACCATCGCAATGGGCACCTGTTATAGCCCCGATCCTGCTCGCAAAGGTGTCTGGTGCCAACTTCCATTCGAGCAGGACACTTGCACAATCAGAGAAGAAATTTGGAATGAGTGGCTCAGACATGACCCGGTGCACATGGTACCGAATCATCTTAAAGAGCTCAGTCAGCTGCGCTGGCTGCATCTGGATTGCGGTACGGAAGATGAATTCAGTGCACAATTCGGCCACCGCAGAATTGCAGCTATCCTGCGGCAAAACAATATCGAACACCTGTCGAGCGAATTTCAGGGTGGACACAGCGGAACCTCGTTCCGATGGCAGTACCGATTTACGGAACTCGCACCCTTTCTGCGGAGCTTTTCTGCGCGCTGACGACCTGCGGGCGGATTTTTCCCCAGCCTGAAAATCCTGCTGCGAGTCCTGCAAGACCACCTAAAATATGCACGCGGTCGCTGACATTCTGTTCAAGAGAAAGTGGAAAGAACAAAACCAGAATAAAGCCGGCTGCACGCAGCACCCGCTTGCCGACCGTGAAACGAAAATCGTTCTTGATATAAAGCGCGGCCCAGAGTCCGGCCATTGCAAAAACAGTCCCTGACAGGCCAATCACCTGAACCTCCGGCGGATAGGTGAGCACCGCAACAAAATTTGCGACCGCACCTGCAAGAACCGGAACAAGCGGAAATGCAAGCAAACCGAAATAACCCCAAAGAAGCCATCCCAGGCCGACGAATGGCAATAAATTATTCAGCAGGTGCTTTGAATCTGCATGCTGAAATTGGGCGGAAAAAACCCGCCACCAATCGTGTTCAAGAAACAACAGGTTGCGGCTGACTCCCAGGGAGGCAATTGCGCCCGACCAGACAAAAATCGATATCATCGCGACAATGGTTGCATACAAGAGCGAAGTTGAAAGTGTTTTCAGCGGCAAAATCCGCATCAGGAGCTTCGCAGCGTTGAGGCTGTCCTGGGGAACATGCACCCATGGCGATTCGGATCTATCGACCCGATATTCAAAAGTGGCCTGATAAACCGAACCCTTCAACACCAGACCGAGCTGATGTTCAGGGGTTTCCTCTTCAAGATGCTTGGCGACCATCACTCACCCCGTTGAACCGCAGAATGAAATCGTCACGGTTACTGGTATTGCGCAAAGCTTCTTCGTAATCAACGATGCCTGCGCGAACCATCTGGATGAGATGCTGATCGAACGTTCGCATGCCTTGATTGACCCCTTGAGCGATAAAATCACGCACAACAGACGGATGCGCGCCTTTGAGAAGACGCTCGCGGATGGTCGCAGAGTTGATCATGACTTCCTGTGCGGCAATCCGACCATTGCGGTCGGCCCGTTTGACCAATCGCTGACTGATGACTCCGCGCAGGCAATCCGCAAGTTGAGCGCGCACCACCGCTTCCTTTTCCCGCCCGGTCAAACCGAGAATCCGCAGAATTGCATCTGCGGCGTCATTTGTGTGCAACGTACTGAGGACCAAATGACCCGTTTCAGCAGCCTGCAGCGCAACCTCCATCGTCTCTGCATCGCGCAACTCACCAACCAAAATAACATCGGGAGCTTGTCTCAATGCACCGCGGAGCGCCTCTGCGTAACTGCGTGTGTCGAGTCCGAGCTCTCGCTGGTTGAACATGGAACGCTTGTCATGATGCACAAATTCGATTGGATCTTCGATCGTAATGACGTGGGATGTTCGCGTGCTGTTGATGTGATCCAACAACGCCGCCAAAGTGGTTGACTTGCCGGAGCCCGTCGCACCCGTCACAAGCACCAGTCCGCGTTTGTGCTCCACAAGCTGCTTGAGTTGAATGTCCATTTCGAGCTTTTCGACTGTCGGTATCTCGGTCGGAATGAGACGGGCAACCAAGCCAAGCTCGCCGCACTGATGAAAGATGTTGACACGAATACGACCACCACGCTGACTCTGAAAGCTAAAATCAACGTCATGAATGTCGTTGAGTCGATCACAATTAGCACGCGATAAGAGAACTGCAGCGAGGGTTTCCAAAAACGAAGAGTCGAGACGGGGACCATTTCGACTCGGAAAGAGCTCTCCATTCCAGCGAAACATAGGCACCTGACCGCGCTTGAGCAGCAGATCGCTCGCACCGCCCTTGGCCGCGCTGGCTATGAGGGTCTCGAAAAGGTCGAGCGCCTCTTTCCTCTGAACATTGGAAGCATCAGCTCTGACTTTCTTTCGTTCTGTCTGCAGCAATCCCCCGGAGACTGCACTGAGCTGGGCGTTGGTTCCCTGCGAGGAGCCGAAGGAACTTGCATTCGCCTGCGCAGATGCCTGCTGCGGCGCAGGTTTTTCAGCAGGCTTTGTCGCCGTTAAAGGTGCGGGCTGAGCCAACGTGACAGGTGCGGGCTGAGCCGTCGCGACCGAAAGACTTTCAACTTCGAGCTCAATGTGCGGCTGAGAAGGGCGAATCTTAGCAGCTACGAGCGGGGCGTTTGTATCGGTTTTGGCAACTTGCGCGGGTTCCGAACCCGTCGCGGGTGCAGGGTTCTTTTGTTTGACCGCCGGTCGGTCGTCAAAAACCAAGTCGTCAGTCATTTCACTCAGCTCGATGCCAGACATTTGGCGCACCTCCCCTACACGCAAATCTTCGGAACAAATCTAAAAATCTGAAGAGAGCTTTAGAGATTTTTTATCCTGACGATACCCCAAGTAATTAGAGGAGGGCTCCCATGAGCAGCAGCGAAAGCGCATTTAATTTGCGTGAAGAGGACCTCATCGCAATTCCCATTGAATCACTGAAGGTAAACACTCCCATAAATTTCGACCTTTATGCTTCCGTCAAGAACAACGCGACGGGAGAAAAACAGACTTCAGACATCATATTGTTCGCAAGTGCCCCCTCCAGCTGGAACACCTGTGAACCGGCGCTATTGAAACGCTGCGGAATTTCTTCTTTTTTCATCAGACCAAGCGACGAAAGCCGTTATAAAACCTATCTGGCCACCAACAGCGCACAGCGTACAGTCGACCACAGTGGCACCCCGGAGTTCCGCATCTCGCAGATTCAAGACATTGGCTCACACCTGATGGAAGTCTGCTTTCATACCGGAATGGACAATTTGGCATTGGCCCGCCTGCAGAACGTCGCCGACGACATCGTTCATTGTCTGGAAGATGATCCGCGCGCGGTTATCCACATCCAAAGCCTTGTCGATCACGACATGTACACCTACTTCCATTCCACAGGAGTTGGAATACTTTCCGTCGCAATGGCCAAGGCGATTGGCGAAACACGTGCCGATGTCTTGCGTGGATTTGCTCTCGGCGGCCTGCTGCATGACATCGGCAAACGCGAAACGCCTTTGCATGTGCTCAACAAAAACGGACCGCTGATCGAAAGCGAATGGGAACTCATGAAACGCCATCCCGAAGACGGATTCAATGCGGTGAAGAATCTTGGGGTCCCAAAGATGGTCAGTGACATCATTCTCTATCACCATGAAAAACTGGATGGTTCAGGATATCCTCACCGGCTCAAGGGGAATGATATCCCGATGGCCGCGCAACTAGTTTGTATTGCCGACATCTTCAACGCACTCACAACAACCCGCAGTTATCACCGCAAGCGTTCACGATTTGAAGCGCTGATGCTGATGAAGCATGAGATGGACGGAAAACTCTGGCGCGAGGGCTTCAAAGCATTAATTACCGCTCTGACTCAGAACGACGACGCCGACAGTGAGGAAGTGAAGTCGATACGATTCTAGTCACTCACCTTCTGCGCCGTTTTTTTCCCCGCCACCGAGCAGCTGGTCGACAGGCGTATCGACACTCTTTTTCTTGTTGCAATCGGCACAGCAAGGCACCACATTTCCGGCGGAGGTCGTTCCACCGCGTGCGATTGGAACAATGTGATCCATTGTGAGCTCTTTGAAAGTGAATTTCCGTTGACAATAGTGACACAAACCGTTGGAGGTTTTTTGCTGCCACCAACGGCTTTTCTTTGCCTCACGCACCTTGGCGCGCTCACGCCGGACGTGTTCTTCATCTGCAAAAAGATATGAATTCAGATCCATGCCAATTGATTCTTTAGTTTTTTGTGAGGAAAGCGGCAAGGTTCATGCTCAGCTTATCGGGCAGCAGTACTGCTGCCGCAGCGAGGGCCTTGTTTGAGGCGCCCAAAACAATCCTTGCATCGCCACGTGCTATGCCGTCCAAAGCTTCACTGACAGCTGCCGAGGTCTTCATCATGCCTATTTTAAGTTTGTCGGCGCTGCCCGCGACTTCAAAAAATTCCGTTTCAGTAGGCCCCGGACACACAGCGCAAGCCCTGACTCCCGTGCCGCGCAGCTCGAAGGCGAGGGCCTCTGTGAAATCACGAACGAACTTCTTAGAAGCTGCGTAAACTGCGAAATTGGGAATCGCAATAAAAGATGCCGTCGAGGCAACATTGACCACCGTTCCAAAGCCAGCAGTCTTGAATGCCGGAACCGCGTAATACGTCAGTTCAACCAATGCTTTAATATTGAGCTCTACCTGACCCAACTGGTATTCGAGTGGTATGTCCGTAAATTTTCCAATCTTACCAAATCCGGCGTTGTTGATGAGCAAATCAACGCCCGTGCTCTCGATAACAGTTTTGAGCCGAGCCCTGTCGGATGCCTTCTCGAGATCACAGGAGATGCTTTCGGCCATCACACCCATCTGGCGGATTTGATCGGCCAGCTCGGTGAGCTTTTCTTTCCTTCTGGCCACGAGAACAACGTCGGTCCCCTGCTTGGCGATTTGCAAGGCAAACTCGCGCCCAAGTCCGGCGGATGCACCTGTGATCAGTGCCTTCTTGTGATTTGCGAACGTCATATCGAGCCACTCCTGCTGCGTCCGTCCACACTTGCGAGCGAACGCTTTATTGTTCATGGAATCACGTTCGCGCTTCAAGTTGAGGAGAAAAAAAAATGGCGGCCGGTTGGCCGCCAAGTGTTTCGCTCCGAAGAGGGTCCGCTTGGAACCCTAGTTTCAGAACTTGTAGAATGCCTTCAAGGTTACGACATGCGCGTCGAAGCTCGCAGAGACGTTTCTTGAGCGGGCAGCAATCACGCGATCGTAGTCAAGCTGCACAGGCACCTTCAATTTGAGGCCATCGAGGGTCAAACCGAACTGAGCGGCGCGGGCAACTGGAAGAGTCTTATCTTCGACGCCGTCGATCGTTTTGGTCATGTCGTTGTCCCAGTTGTAACGGGCATTGAGCATGAGAAACTCTGCACCCTCAAGCCATGTGCCGGGAGCGAGAACGAGTTTGGAATAGCCTTGTTGGCGCATTCCGTTGCGCTTCAAGTCAACTTCTTTGCCACCAGAGTATGTCTTACCCTTTGCGAGCATCATTTCGGATTGGTTTTCCAGCTGAAGCTGAAGACCATTGATAAGCTCGTAATCAGCATTCAAACGGATACCAAGGTCGGTCGTTCCGCGACCTGCAGGCTCCTTGCCGTCTTTTTTAGCTTCAAGATAATTGCTCGTCGCAAAGCGGACGCCGACTGCAGCAGAAGCATAAAAGGGAATGCCGTCAAACCAAGGCTCGTTGACTGTGGAAAGCGCATATTTTGCGCCGAGCTGAACGTCGCCGAGTCCTTCTTGGAACTTGGTCGATTCTGCTTTTGTTTTTGCGCCGTCATATTGGGCATTGATTTGTGCAGTAACATTAGTGGCAATCAGATTTGCTCTAACACCGTCCAAGTAAGTTTTAACTGGTGTGTCCTTCGGAATTGTGAGAGTTGCGCTCAGCGGTTGGTCAACAGAGAGAGTCTTATTGCTTGTATAAACGTCTCCCAAAGCTGCAATTACAGGCGCAAGTTGAGTATCCACAGTTGTCGTTACTGCTGCCGTCACCGGTCCGCGGATTGATGATTCAATAAATTTCTCTTTGTCATTCACAGAAACTTTTCCACCCAGCACATATGGAACCAACAACTGAGCCGAAATGCGATCTGTGATTCCGTACTCAAGCACGGCGATTGACTGGTTGGCATTAATTTTCAAGCCGCTTTCAGTTTTATTGCCGTTGCTATCGTAACCCTTTGTCGAGGTCGCTGCGCCGTAGATTGCACGGAAGCGGAGGACGCTTTCTGGCAAAACAGCGGATTCTGGAATGATCAGGCTCTTTGTCTTGCCAGCCAGTGCTGATGCGTCTCCCTGAGCAGCGACTGCCTCTTTGACATCCATGGCGGCGTCTTTCACGTCCTGAGCTGTGACTGCAGGAGCTGCCGCAGGTGCTGCTGCAGGTTGTGAAGCATCAGCCTTCTTAGTTGCATCCTGAGCCGCATCCTTCACGGTTGCCTTGACGTCTTTGGCTTGCTCTTTCGCGCCCGAGAGCACTTCACCTGCCTTTGATTTTGCATCGGCTGCGGTTGCAGCTGCGCCCTGCTTTACATTCGTGACTGCAGATTTTGCATCCGCACCATAGGCAACAGTTGCATTGGCAAGCACCATCGTAGCGACAACCTGAAACACTGACTTCATAACATCTCCTGTTGTTAGGACCGATACATATGTACGAAAGCCTTTAAAATTTATCACAGGTTAGAAGTGTGTCAATTTAGCAACAACCAACTTCCGACACCTGAAAAAAACTTGGTAGTTGCGCAGAAAATAAAGACAGAATTTTGTCTACGCTGTTGCGAAGCGCTATTGGCAGAACGTGTCTTTGAAATGAAACTCTAGATGCAGACTCATTCACGTCCTGCCTCGGGAGAACTCATGAACGGGCACGCGATCGCCGCTTATTCTTTGATCTCAATTTTATTTATTCCCGCACTCGTCTCGTGCAAGAAGTTTTTCTGGCAAAGCGAACAGATTGATCAAAGCGGGGAGGTCAAAAATGAATTCCCAGTCCAGCAGACACCGTCTGCGGATCCAGTAAATTGCGACGTTATCGTACTCGGTGGCACAACAGCAGCTTACGCGCAGCCATTACAGCTGCGGACAACATGAAAAGCGGCGAAGTCGTCTGTTTGACCGAACCGACGGATTGGCTCGGTGGGCAGCTGACGTCCAGCGGCGTACCTGCAGTCGATTTTGCCCACCACGATGTGGAGCTGCAGGGCTATGGCAAAGTAAAACTCTCTGATGCAAGCCGCCACGTCGGTGCGATGCCGAAACTCTTCGCTCAATGGATGACGCAGCTAGGCCCCACAAGCGGAAACAAAGTTTCATTTCCCTCGCCACCGGTCTGCTGGGTTTCGGTGAGATGTTTTTCTCCGACCGCAATTCTTCCAAACATCGACTCTCTGGCTGCAAATTATGAGGCTTCGGGTCGGCTGAAGGTCTTCAAAAACACAGTCGTGAAATCGATACGAATGGCGGGCAAAAGAATCCTTTCGGTGACCGTCATCCAACACACTTCCACTGGTAATCCACCCATCCGGCTTTCTGCTCAAATCAAAGACTGGTATTCAACAGCTTCGTCCAAGGAGTTCACAAAGCGAGTCTTCAGACTCGATGGTCCGACGAAATCCTCCGATAACGGATCACAGTTTTTTCCGGTTGTCATCGATGCGACTGAATGGGGCGAGGGTCTCGTACTCAGCGGAGCAAATTACCTTCAGGGAATTGAGCGCAACGACAGCGCACCTGTCGGACAAGGCACGCAAGAAACCTGCGGTCAGGCAATTGTCTATCCGATGACGCTGCGCCTCAACGAGATTCCTCAACCAGACTCGGCGCTCGCGCGTGGAAAGTGGCTGACAGACATCATGCCACAAGTGGATAAGTACAAAGCGAGCCTCGTTCAACGCGGGCTCTTGGCTGCGGGCAGTTCACTTTACAGCATTGCAACATCTTCCAAGGCATTCACATTCGATGACGTGTGGAGTTACCGCCGCATCGTGCTCGGGCCTGTCCTGCGAAAAACCGAGAAAGTTTCCAACTTCTACCCAACCGCTCAAATTGGAGACATCTCCAATCAAAACTGGGAACTCGGAAACGACTATCCTTACCGCTACCTTTTCTTGCCGATTGCACAAGCGAGAACTCAGGCAGCCAGCGGAGAATGGACCGGCGGGATTGATGTACAAGCACTCGCAGAAGCCGAGTTGCAGGCATGGGGTTGGGTCGATCACCTGCGCAAGAACGCGACGGTGTATTGGAACGGTGAAAAACGCGACATCGGCCCACACATTGTGCTCGCCGAAGCACTGGGAACCCCATACGGCCTGAGCAAGGTGCCTTACATCCGCGACACCCGTCGCAGTATCGGCATGGGAACTGACGGCAATCCATTCGTGCTCAAATACGGTGAGATTCATGCGGGCGTGCAGTTCGAAGACAGCATCGGCATCGGCGCATATGCGGCCGATCGTCATCCAAGCCGAAATCCAAACGTTGACGGCCAACGCTGTGCATCAGGTGTAAATCCGCCAGGATATAATCCTTATCCGAAGCCTTTCACTTTGCCATTGCGTGCTCACACGAGCGAGAGTGTGGACAATCTTCTCGTCGCGGGAAAAACGATCGCGCAGACATTCCACACCAACTCTGCAACACGACTGCATCCGATTGAGTTTTCGTCGGGCACGGGTGCGGGAGCAATGGCAAGCTTAATGGCACAGTCGCAGATCAGCGCACACTTTATCGTCAAGAGTGCCAAACACGTCGCCATGGTGCAGGAGCGTGTGAAGAAATATCAGCCGATCGAATGGACCTCAGAAGTGTTGCGCGCAGCATCAGTCAACCCGCAGCCATTCGCGACTATGCAAAAGCCAGCAGAAACTCCAGATGCTCAAATCAAAAAGTGATTCACGGCGAACCGCCGTCTGAACCATGGGCAAGCTGTACACCAAGGTGCAGCTTATAATTTTTCGGCTCTGCCGCGCGTAGCTGAGCAAAGTCTGCAATCTCGAGACCATTGATGCGATCACGCAAACATGTGGCCGTGTCAGGGTCGGCTTCGTGCCCCTCAAGTAGCTGAGAAACGGTGAAACCTGGCTTTGCGACGTCGACCAACACAGAAAATTTAAAAATCGCGTCGTTCGACTTGCCTGCAGGCTGAATAAGGGCCCTGCATTTTTGCAGATGTGGAGCGAGGGCTTGTGCGGCACGGGATACCAAATCCAGACCACCCCATCCAAACATCCGTTTCATTCGTTCACCACTCATATCCTGAACGTCACTGAGGTAGGTTACAAAACCCAATCCATCACGGGTCTCGAGTGGCGAAGCGCGCATACGGACTTGGCTGTATGAAAAGGGAGTCATGAAGAAGGGTGACAGCACAGCAGTAGTCAAACAAAGAAGCGCAAACAGAAGAAGAGTTCCCATGCTATCCGGAGACCTTCGTCTGTCGCGGACAGCGCACGCTCGGAACTCCTCAGGCATCACATGCTCTTGAAAATCGACTTGAGAAGTCGTCCGACGGTATGTGAGAAAGCTGCTGTCGAATTGCATCAATGAATCCCCCGCCGGCACTCCCAGACCGCGAGGACTCTGTGACTCCGAACCTTAGTTGATCGGATCCTCGCTGTCGAAGGTATCGTCAATCTTGAATTTCGGAATAGGGAAATCGGGAGTTAAATTTTTCTTGTCCGGTGTCGGCTGATTGGCAGGCGGTGCATTTTTTGCCAGGTCGCTGGTCGCGGCTTCGGGAGTGTTGCCAAGTTCTGCCGGCACTCCATCCTTACGCTCAGCGGCTGCAGCAGGGTCGGCAACCGATGGCTGCTGATCAGCTTCAGGTTCAACGGCAGTTTTGACGCGGACTGTAAGCGGCGAGACACGCCTTGTGGGAACAAACACGCCATCACTCGTGCGTCCGGCGACTGCCACGCGCAAAACAGAATTTCCGCTCGACGCGTAGTCATCAATCACTGCGTTTAGGTCGGCTCTCGATTCATCCGAGCCATCATTTTCACTATCCGAGGCAGACGCACCATGGACGGGCACGGTAATCCTTTGCACGTCAGATCCGTACTCAAACGGCACCTCGCTGATTTTCTTTTCGACCATCGGACGCCAATTGAGTTTCTCGGAAAACTTCTGCTCACGGATCAGCGTCTGGGCAATTTCAATCCAAGCGGGCAACGCACCTGTGCCGCCTGCAACCTTAAATCCGCGACGACGCATGGGCTCGTTGGTATCGTAGCCGACATAGGCGGCAATCGTGTAAGCGTTTTCAGGCGACAACGACTTCACACCCGAATCTTTAGGGTATGGCAGATAACCTACATAGGTGGCGTTGACGTAATCGTTCGTCGTTCCGGTCTTTCCGAAAATAGGAATCCGCAAACCTGCCTTCTCCAACACGGAATCCTCTTCGGGATTTTTGGAACGCAGCGTGACAGTCCGATTGGCAGCACGGGCGGTTCCGTTGGTGACTGTTCCGCGCAGAACGCTGAGCATCGGGCCTGTATAGAAGTCATCAAAGAGCCGATGCTCCTGCTGATCCGCCTCCCACAGAAGATTCCCTTGCTCATCTTCAATTCTCTTTATCAAAAGAAGCTGATTTTCCTGCTCCGTATTGAAGTAGCGATAGGTCTTGCCCTCCAATATTGTCTGATATGAGAGCGCCAGTTCGGCCAGACTCACCACATTGGCACCCAGCGGAAACGAAGGAACCCATTGAACGTCGCTCTCGATTCCCATCTGCTTGGTCATGAATTGCGCGTACAACATGCCAAGCGAATAGCGGAAATCATCGTGGCGATAGAGCTTCTCCATGGGAGATGCGTCGGCAATCGTCTTGTACTTGCTGTCGACCTGCTCCTTGATTTCAGCAATCAAACTCATCGGAATCAAACCGTCGAGCAGAACGTTTTCTTCGGAGAACATTGAAATGTTCTCTTCCGCCATCCGGACAACTTCTTCCGGCTTGAGAACATTCGGCTTCACCGATTGAAGAAGCGGAGTCACGACGCCGATGTCAAACGGGTCGGCAGGCATGAAGACCACACGTCGGTCGATGGAATAGAAAGGCGCAAGCGCAAGCTGATCCTCTTTGCTGAGCAGAGTTTTGTTCTGGGCCAGATCCTTGACTCTTTCAATTGCCGCACGCGCCTGTTCGCGCATCGCTTCCCAGCGAAGAAAATTGTTGCGCAGCACATGGAGGCGAAGAACCCGCTCCTTTTCGGGCATGTTCTTTGGCTTGGTCGCGGCAACCCTGACAATCTCGCCATCAAAAGCGTGGCCGTAATTCATGGCCTTGAGGATGATGCGCAACTTCCGGTCAGCAGATACATCGACATCGTCGAGCAGTTCACCGCGCACTGCGTTGAAGAGTCCGGCACGCAGATTATTTTCACTCAATCGCGCGTTGTACTTCGCAGCAAGGCGGTTGGCGACGTCGGCTTCATTTTCACCCTGCTTGGCCATGTCCAAAGTGACAAGTAGGTCTTTGAATTGCGAGAACGTCAGCCTCTCGAGAAGGTGAGAAAGTAACCAAACACTGGCAAGGTTTTCTGATTTCGCACCCGCACCGGCAAAGGTCGTTTCGAGTGTTTCGGGAGAATGGTCGGGTCGCGGGTAATAGAATTGTCCTTGCCAGGTGTAAACGCTTCTGACGTTCAACAGCGGCTCAAGGATGTGCCAACCCAACTGCAGTGCCGGATAATAGGTCAGTGTCTTGAAGGTTGAACCCGGCTGACGCTTAGCAAACACAGCGCGGTTGTATTCATGAGGAGCATAACCGCCCACCATCGCCACAACCTGCCCTTTGTCGAGAACAATTGCCGCGCCCTGAACGCGCGGCTGGCGTTCGATGTCGCAAATAAGCCGTCCATCCGGACGCTGTTCACGCACACTCAGCAGCGAAAAATCGCCGACGTTCAGCTGCGACAACAATGCCGCTTTTGACTTATCAAGTCCGCGATAGAGAGCCTGATCAGTGATTTTCGCGACGCGCTCGATGCCCTCCAGAGGCACGAAGCATTCAGGCAAACCAAAACTAAAGGTTGCCGACTCTTTGCCCTTCTCCTTGGAAATTTGAATAAGCTTTCCGACGTAAAATGCATGCAGCTCGGGTCTTTGAATATTCACAAACTGCGCGGGTGCTGCCTTTTGATAGCCAGTGAGAATCATTTCAAGGCGGCTGAGATTCTGGCGAACACCATAGAGTGCGCCCTGTTGCACAGCCTGATCAAGCGTCGTGGTGATCCGCAATCCCATTGAGCCGATTTCTTCCGCATTCTCGGCACCCAAAGCCGTGAGCACCTCTTTGCGATTGAGCTGCCGTTGGACAAGTTCTGTAATGAAGAGCTCGTTGAACTGAAATTTTCCCTGCTTGAAGGGCACTTCCTCGGCCGCAGCCGCATCGTGCTCTTGCTTGGAGATAAATTTGGAATCGAGCATTCTGCGAAGGACGTAATTCTTACGAACTTTTGCGTCGGCCTTGGCTCTGTTTTGTGTGGCAATCACACGCTTTGTGAAAGGATTGTAGCGCTCGGGCCCTTTGACGCTGCCGGCGATAAAGGCGGCCTCGGTCAGCGTGAGTTCCTGCACTTCCTTGTTGAAATAGTATTTTGCTGCAACACCAACACCGCGTCCGTTGCCGGTCACGTGAAACTGGTTCAGATAGAATTCGAGAATTTCGTCCTTGCTGAACCTGCGCTCCATTTTGAACGCGTTGATGGCTTCTTCAAACTTCGCCCGCAGGTTTGTCACGGGCCGGCCGTAGAGATTCTTCACAGTCTGCTGGGTGATTGTCGATGCACCCTCGCGCTTGCCCATCAAGATATTTCGGAACGCCGCACGAGCCGTGCTGATAAAATTGACACCGCGATGCTGGTAGAAGTTGTCATCTTCGGCGGCAATCACTCCCTGCTGCAAGACTTTGGGGATCTCTTTCAGGCGCATGTACTGGCGATGCTCGGTGCCGAACAGACTGCCAAGCTGGGTCGTGCCGTCACTGTAATAAAGCATCGATTCTTTCGACAGAATCTCAAGAATCCGCTCCTTTTTGAGGTGATCGTAATTGCCGCCCAAAACCTCGAGAAAGGCAAAGCCACCCAATGCGATAGGTGGGGCGATGACACAACACCCCAGCGCAACCAATCCGACGACCAGCTTATTCATGGAATTTTCAACTCCAACGAAACGGGACAATGATCCGAACCCAAAACGTTCGCATGGATTCGCGCCGAGAGAACGTTCTGAACGAGGCCCGGTGTGATGAAATGATAATCGAGACGCCAGCCGATGTTCCGTTCACGGACGCCAGCGCGTTGACTCCACCACGTGTAATGGCCCCCGCCCTTCTCAAACATCCGAAAAGTGTCCGTATATCCAGATTCGATGAATTGGCTCATCCAATTGCGCTCCTCCGGCAAATATCCGGCATTGCGCTCATTTTGCTTTGGATTCGCCAAATCGAGCGGAGTGTGGGCAATGTTGAAATCGCCGCCCAGAACTATTTCCATTCCCTGTTTCCTTTTCTTTTCAAGAAAATTCAGGATGGAGCGGCAGAAATCAATTTTGTACGGTAGCCGCAGGGTGTCGCGTTGGGAGTTGGGAAAATAGGCGGAGGCAAAGAATATCTGCCCGACTGTCAAGCCGACGAATCGTCCCTCGCGATCAAACTCATCCACCCCGAGTCCATAGGTCACCGAATCGGCCGCGACAGGAACACGGGAGTAGATTGCAACCCCGCTGTATCCCTTTTTCTCGGCAGGATGCCAGTACGAATGGTAGCCAAAGGGAGAAAGCCAATCGGATTGAAGATCCTCGCGGGCGCAGCGGACTTCCTGCAGAAGCAAAATATCCGGCTTTTCAGACTCAAGCCAACCCAGAAAACCGTTTTTGACGGCGGCCCGAATCCCATTCAGGTTCCACGAAAATATCCGCAAGTGCCCCACAACAATCATTCCTCAAACGTTTGTGCCAATTCCTTGCTGACACAGCTCAGCGCAGATGTAAAAAGACTCGGAGCCCACTGATTGTAAAGCCTCTGTTGCTCACCCACCTGCGTGCTTTGATGCACCAGCGCCTCAAAAAAATTGCCGCGCAGGGTCAGACTTGTTGAATATTTCAATCTTCCCGATTCAAACACCTTCGCCCCGTCGGCGTCCAATGCGAATTGACCCGTCAATGGATCAAGCGACATGCCGGTGAGGTTTTGGATTTGAATATATGAAAATTGTGACAAGTCCGTCAGCGGCGGACAATGCAGGTGAAAATGAACGTTTGTGTAAGCCGTATCCATTGGACTGACTGCATGTCCCGTCAATTTGAAGCGACCGGCCCAGTCTGGGCGCAGTTTTTCAACTTCCGCTAGCAGTGAGGATGTCATCAGCGGATGAACAAGGCGACCTTCACTCATGATCGTTACCGGAAGCGTGGCAGTTCCCTCGAAATCAAACACTGAGGAAAACGGTGAACACTCGACGTGGGGGTTGTCTTCAATCGTCAGTCCGCGAATCACCACTTCACCCACCCGATCCAATTCCCACGCACCGGTTTTGTCGATGAGTGCGCGGGTCTCCAGATTGGGAACCACCAGCTGATCGATGAGTTCGAGAACGGCTTTATGGGTCAGAAGAACAGGCAAATGCTCATCACCGCTGAGCGATCTGACCTGTGAACGCAAAAGATTTTTTGCCGCATCATGAACAATATTCTTCAAATCATCGGCACTCGGAAGCACGCCAAAAATATCACTGTGGGATTCGGACGAATCTTCAAGCGCAAATGCGCAGTAAACCGAACAGTTGGCGGATTCCTCGCCAGCCGAATTGCCGGTCGAATCAAAATACACTTTTGTGCTCAAAGAAAATGAAGCAGCTATCTCACGATTCATCAATCGCGGATGGGAAACGACGGACGCAAAGTTGTCGGTCGTGTTCAAGACATCAATCAATTTCTCGGCGACCCGACCGCTCGAGAACAGCTGCAGTAATTCGGCGGATGCCAGCCTGATCTGCGGATAGG
>JBEDKY010000112.1:0-2860 GCA_041171905.1 Pseudomonadota bacterium | reverse complement strand
GGTGCGTGCAGCGCGCTCCTTGGCAAACAGGATACCGAGCTTGTCGATGCGTGCTTTGTTTCCGGCAGCAATTTCGGACTCGATGGTTGAGAGGAACTCTGTGAGAAGAGTCTTCGTCATCTTCTTGGGAAGCTTGTCAGTGAACTTCTCTGCGACTGCGGAAATGAGTTGCTGCGTGGAAACAGTGTTGTTGGCCATTGCGACTCCTTTGATTGAACACGAATGTGTCTTTTGAAACTGTAGCGGATGCTTTTTGGCAAATCAAGCAGCGCAGTGTATCTTCAAAAATATTTTTTTGTTTTCGGATCGAAAATTTGGAAATTGAATTGGGGAATATGAATGGCGAACGGCGCGTATTACAAGCACGATCTGAGTCCGTTTATTTTTACTATCGAAGGTCTCAAGCTTGACTGGATGTCCACCGGCGGCGGAATCGCCGCACTGCTTTCGCTGTTTCTGATCGGGTTGGCGGTTCTCTGGGGTTGGCCCCGTGTCCGTGAACTCTCTGAGAAACATATGGAGCGCATCTATATGCTGCGTCCAATGTTTGTCCTGCTGTCGGTCCTTGTGAGCGTGTTCTTTGCCTTGCACAAGGGAGGCATCAACTGGGGACTACGCTGGTACTCCACAATGTATCTGCTTGCATTTGTTTTTACGTACATGTGCTGCAGGCATTGGATCAAAAAGCGCTCAATCATGCTGACGCCGATGCTCTTGGATTCGCTGATCGCCTACTTGATGTTCGGCATGATCATTGGTGCCCGTACAGCTTACGTTTTCATCTACAACTGGGATGCATACTCCAAGGCGCCGCTTGACGCGCTGAAAGTCTGGGAAGGTGGACTTTCTTTCCATGGCGGGATTGTCGGCGTGATCACGGCGATCGTGATCTTCTGTCGCCGTCACGGAATCAACTTCTGGCATCTGTCCGATCAGCTTGCCTTCACTGTCCCTGTTGGGATCGGATTGGGGCGCATCGGGAACTTCATGAATGGCGAACTCTACGGGAGAGTCATCTCAGATCACGTTCCATGGGCGATGGTGTTCCCGACAGGTGGTGATCTTCCGCGTCATCCGAGCCAGTTGTACCAGAGCCTCGGTGAGGGCTGGTTGTTGTTTCTGACTCTCATCATCATCCGCCGATTCAAGCTGAGAGAGGGAACCACCGGCGCAGCTTTCGTGTTCTTCTATGGTTTTTATCGCTTTTTTATGGAGTTTTTCCGAGAGGCCGACGAGCAACTCAAATATTATTTTAACAATACCCTGACGATGGGTCAGATTCTTTGCTTTGTGACCATGCTCGCCGGCGTGGGAGTGTTTCTCTATATCCGAGATAATGTCGTGATCGGCTCAGAGCCCTGGCGGCAGAGGATCGATCAGTTCCTTGAGCGCAGGGCTAAAGAAGAAGCCTAACCAAAGCAGAGGATTGTTCCGGCACCGAGATTGCCAAGGTGTTGCAGTTCGGTTTGTGAAAATCCACCGGCCACAACAATTCTTGTGCAGTTTGCGGGGATACGTGGGAGCGTTTGTTGGACGAAACGGATGGCTTGTTCACGTCCGGTTGCTGCCAAGCAACAGAGCGCAATGTGCGGTGCGTCAGTCTGAAGAACGATTTCCATTTGCTTGCTGTTTTCCACAGAGACGACAGGTGACAACCTGCAGTCGCGCGCGAGTTCTATAAGGTACTGTAGTTCAAATAAATCGAGCTCTGCAGCATGAATCTGAATTCCCGAGAAGCCCAGGTCGGCCGCCATCAGAACATCCGTCTGTTCGGTCACAAACCCGCAGCGGAGCACAAGAGCACGTGAGTCGCGCGCGCGGGCGAGAGCGTCACGCAAACTAGGCTCCTCTTCAGTCCACGAAGATTCCATCCAGAAACCCGGCCGAGGAAACACCGCGCAGAGTTGGTTGGCCTGCAATGCGTCGAGTTGTTGAAAAATACCCGGGGCGTTCTCTGCTGTGGCAGCAGAGTCAACCTGAGTAAAACATTGTCTGAGGTCGGAATCCCAAAGGTGAACGGGTATGATGTTGAGTCCGCTTGCAAGGCAGGCTTTTAGCGCTGCAGGCTCAAGGTTTTCGCGGCGGCGCAGGAGGTCATCACGCCAGGCCATGCGGTCTTCGCTGGACCACCAATGTCGGGCCGCCGTGCTTTCGAGTTCGACGAAAGTATTAATGACTTGGAGATTCAAGGGATTTTTTCCGCCACAAATCGAGAGTTCGTGAGGCGCTTCCGTTGTGAATTGCCTCACGTGCCGAGTCGATTCCGCTTTTGAGTGTGGATACCTTGGATGCACACCAGAGGGTCGCAGCCGCGTTGATCACGACGGCATCCTCAACGGCTCCGGAATTCTCGCCTCTCAGCGTGCTCACAAAACACTGTGCGTTTTCCTCGATTCCGGCACCGCGCAATGCATCCTTTTTGTAGGTTGGTATGCCGAAGTCTGCCGGAGTCCAGATTTCTGCGTTTTGTCGGCCGTCGACGAGTTGGATGACACGCGACGGACCGCATACGGACAATTCGTCGAGTCCATCTTCGCTATGAACCACAAGCGCCCGCTCGCGGCCTAGATCCTGCAGACAGCGGGCAACTAGGATTTGAATGTCTGGCGAATAAACTCCGACCAATTGTCCGCTCAGCGGAGCCGGATTTGCAAGTGGAACCAACAGATCGAAGATTGTGTGAAATCCGAGACTCTTTCGCATAACGCCAAGATGCTGAAGAGCTGGAAAAAGGGCAGGTGCATACAAAAACGAAAGGCTCATTTCGTCGAGCTGAACCTGCATGCCTGCAACACTTTTTGAAAGACTCACACCAAGTGCCTCGAGCACGTCTGCGCTTCCGCACCGACTTGAAATGGAG
>JBEDKY010000111.1:0-2564 GCA_041171905.1 Pseudomonadota bacterium | reverse complement strand
TTTCCAAACTACCACAGAGTGGAAGGCTTTTGTGATTCCATCCAAGCTTTGGCAGCTTGCTTAACGGCGGGGTTATCGGCCTCTTTCTCCAGTGTCTTAAACAGATTTTCAAGCTCCTGTTTTGACACGCTTCCTTGCTGGGCCCAGCGCTGCCCGAGCGCCAGCCAAGCCTCCTGTTCGGCACGTGCGCCGCGGGCCTGCAACCAAGGCCAAAGTAAATGCTTATCCCGAGCAGCAGATGGCATGGACTGTGCTGTGCGCAAGGCTTCTGCGGCGATTTGGTTGGAACAACGCGGACTGGCCTGCTCCGCGGCAATTTCAAGCCAGCGCGCTGTAGGCACCGCAACGACGAACGTGTCCCACTCCTTTCTGCTGAGCGACGAAGCCTCAAGAAGAAGTCGATGGCAAAACTCATCATTCTGCAAGGTCAGTTCAGGCCGGCTGAGCACCTCGGTGCGCATGAGACGGTTGAGCAAAGGCTTCTTCTCGGTGGGTTGTTGCAAATCCCATTGCATCACCTTGAGCGTGGCAAGCTTTTCCCAAAATTTCGCATCATCAATAGTGCGCGACTGCAGAGTCTCCAGTTCACGGACATCCTCAATGAGGGTCGTTCTGCCGCGTCTGCGCAGTTCCGAGAGAAGATCGGCGGCAGCCTTGTCGGTCGGGCGTGTTGTCATCGCCAAAGTCAGCCGAGTGATCCGCTGTTCGGGCGACTCATAGGAATCCTTCTGTTTGCGCTTAGCTGCGTTACTTTTGCGATTTTTACCGCTGGCAAGATTGCCAGTGCCGACAACCGGCTGAATCTTTTGGATCGTCTCGACAGAAGAGAACAATGCGGCACAGCGCATGAGTCTCTCCTGTTCTTCCTTGGTCCATTTCAGTGTCTCGAGAAATTTTCCGCTGACTGTTTTCAGCATGGCGATCTTCTTCTCGTTGGCCTTGAAGAAACTGAGCGCAGACTCGCATTCCTTGAATGCCAGGTGATAAGGCCCGAGTGCAGCTTCAAGGGCCTGCTTGCGCTTTTCAAAAAAGCGCAGATACGACGACTGCGGGAATTTCTGCCTGAATTCCTCGATCATTTCCAACTGAAGCGCAGCATCCTGCGGAAGGCTTTGCATCGACCGATCGGACATCTTCGACGCATCGTCGACCAGACCATTGATATGACACGCACGAATTTGTTCAATCTCGGCAAGTTCATACTGAGGAAAAAACTTCTTCAGCTCTGTGTATTCAAGGTGTCTTGCACGCGCTCCTGTGTAGGGCGCCGTTATGCAAAATATACGCCGGCGGGCCGAAAGTCCCGCCGGATGCAGCGGCTGGTTGCGCAACAACTCTTCATACAGTGGCAAGGCCTTGTCACTGCCTTTTTCCAGTTGTGTGATTTCGGCAAGACGCAATCTTGCCCATGGTCCGAACGTCTTGTCGCCCGCAGACAAAAGAAACTTTTCAAATGCGGCGCGTGCAATTTTGTAATCGCCGGTCCAGAAGGCGTTTTCAGCACCGCCGAGCAGGAAATAAGGATTCTGCTGGTACCATTCAACATCAGCAAACGCCTCTGCGAAAGCGTAAAAGCGCCGTGCGTAATTCGGATATCCGAGATCGTTGTAAATATCTCCGGCAAGCGAAAAACCAAGAGTCTTAAAGCCGTGGACGCGTGAATTCAAAATCACCTTGGCCGTTTCTCGCAGCGCAAACAGCGGGTCCTCAGCAAGGAACTGTGCCTTGGCGCGAAGAATCCGCATGATCACCTGCAACTGGTGCGGTGTCTGGGGGCGCATGAGCATCGGATGTGTGGCAGCCACTCCGGTGGGAGTAGTGAACAAAAGATTGCGATCATCACTTGAGGTGAACTTTTTATCGAGCAGAGCATAGATCTCTTCGAATTTCTGGCTGGCATCATAGACGCGTGTCCAGTTGTTCGATTTGACGGCAAGCGAAGCAATGTTGAATACCACTGGCAGCGCAAGACTTCTCACAAAAAGCTGCAAATCCATGGACCGCGGTTTGATGCGCGGCTGCTTGAGCTTGGGCGGATAAACTCCGGAGTTACTGAACAGTGCAGGTTCGGCCAGAGCGGACATGAACAAGTCGACATCGACCTTATTTCCACCTTTGACGTCCATGAACACTTTGACTTCGGTGTGCCCCAGTGAATCCCACAGAGACCCCAGCGAAGGTGAGAAATAATCAATTGGTTTTTCCGCTTCAGACGCCAATTGCAAATCAAGAAAACCATTCAAGATGGCGATCGCCGTGCGCTCGAGACTGCCACGCGGGACCTTCTTCTTGTCGCTGTGTAGTTTTTTACGGAGCTTTTCTGCCTCGGCAGTTCGACCGAGAGTCCACAGCCGGACGACCTCATTCATGGTGCGGATGTAATCGCTGTCGCCGTTTAGAAAAGGAATCTCACTCAAGCGCAGCATCGGCGCTTCCACCTTCAACTCAGGTCGATTGAAGTGGCGCGTCGGGCCGAGCTCCAAAGATTTGCTTCCCTCTTTTTCGGCAGTCCACCACACGGGCGGCGTGGTTGCAGGATCCTTCATTGTCATTACGGCCGGCAG
>JBEDKY010000110.1:0-6490 GCA_041171905.1 Pseudomonadota bacterium | reverse complement strand
ACCTCTATGAAACGGTAATTATCGAGTCCGGCGGTCGCAACGAATTCAAGGTCATTTGGAGAAGCGACGGTAAAGTAACAAATCTCGATCCTCTTTGCGGCATCCGCAGAGGAATCAGCGGATGCATCAAAAGCACCCACCTGAAAAAAATTCGAAAGTTCGAGCGGAAGCCGCGAGCGAATCACCTCGCGAGCTGTGGCCTGAAGATTGTCGGTAAATTCGAACGGAAGCGACGGCAAATGATACCGCTCCGCATCGCCGCCGGAGCGCACCGCAAGCAGACGCAATTTTGCGCCATCAAAGGAAAACACGACCGTCGTAACAAGCAATCCCGCCTGCATTAAACCCGCAGTTGAACCTGCAGGAACTTTTCCGCGTGCTGCTACAAGTTCTGTTCGCATTTCCATGGCCTGACCCCGTTGAAAAGGTTTCCTTGCTCAATCGGCCCATGGAAGAGCTTAAGTCCACAAAAAGCATTGCTCAAGATGTGACACAAAAAAAGTAACAAGCCAGCATCCGCAGGCTTGTTACTTTAGTTGACGGTCAACCTCTTCAGCGGCGGATGTTCACCAAAGAGAAATACATAAGATCCATTTTCATCGCGAAACACATATTCCCGAACCCGGCTGACAAGCACTTTTCGGAAAACTCGGCGCTGAAAGGTCCGAGCACGGTGGTCCCCTCAAGACAGGCGCCCCATTGCTGATCATAAGACGAACCCAACGGACACGCATCGTTTCCGCGCAACGCAACGTAAACGTCAGTCGGCCACAGGGAGTCGAAGCATCCGGGCAGCGAACGGCGCTGACATTCTTGCAACATCGCCTGTGTGTGCGGAGCAAAAGCCTTAAAACCGTCGGTACAGAAGCTCACTGGAGCTGAAACCGCAAATGATCCAACGGGACAATTCAGTGCGATGGCTCCACGGTCGATTGCTGTAGGAGGTACGACAACTGGATCTGTCGCAGGCGCTGATGGTGTGGGCGGAGTATCAACTGGAGCAGACGGCAACGGCAATGGCAACGGCTGAGTCAACACCGGACCGATTGGTTGATCCGGGAGTGTCGCTGGAGGAACAGTTGGTACAGCCGGAGCGGCTGCAACCGGAGGAACCGTCGGAACAGGAGCAGCGGTAGGAACTGGCGGAGGAGTCACACGCGGTGTGGGTTGCGCCAAGGGCGGTGTCACCACATCCGAAGGAGAGCCGATGGCGTTCAAGTAGATGCTCTCGATGGCAGCGTAGTATCCACGAAAATCAGCTTTTTCCTGCACCCACAAGAAATCAGGGCGCTCTTCGCTCAACCAGCGTCCACCGACGATACGTCCCAGCGAATCCAATTCGACCGCGTACTGATAGCGATTTTTCTCGGTGGCAACGGTGCGGCTGTCGCCCAGATGATTCCATTCGGGCTGTTCAATCTCGACGATGAAATCAACGTCCGTTTCGACAACGACCTCAGACACAGCCTGAGGTGCGGCACCCACCGATGCAGGTTGCCGATAAAGCTCGCGGGTTGAATATCCGGAAATCGGAAAATTCCAGACCTCCGCACCGTTACTGAGGTCGGCGATCACAGTCTGGCCTTGGCGGCCAACCAGATTGGTCAAAATCAAATGAAAAGAGCCAGCGTTTGTATCGCGACACGCCGCTGTGTTTCTCAGTTGCGGACTGCTCGTCAAATCAATCTCACAGCGCTGTCCGAGAACTTTTGCAACCGGCATGAAGACAACGCCTTGAGCATAGGCAAGAAGCGCTTTGACATCGCTGCTTCCGAACGGAATTTCGATTCCCGAAGCACTTCTCACTGTGACAGCTTTGGGCTCGTCAAAGTTCAATGTTGCTGAAGCCCAGCCGTGACACAAACCATACCATTGCGGCATTGCCGGATGCGTTCTCATCAGCTCGGCTTGAACAGTCGGAAAGTCGAAACGGCCCATCAGGACGTCGTATTTTTCCGCGGGTGACAATGCCGCGATCTGCTCGGGCGACATCGCGCGGACGTCTGCTTCAGAGGGGCGTTGGGTGCTGAACGGTGTTTGCGTTCCATTTCGCCAGCGCAATGCGATGCCGCCAAGGTTGCTTGGCCAGTAGATATCACTCCATGGCAATCGAATCGATGAACCTGCGGGAGGGAGTTCGTTGAAGACGACAACTGAGCCGGCATCCAATTGGGCCGGATTATTGTAATCATCCCAGGCCTCTTGAACCTTGTCGCGGGAGATCTTCGGGCTGCTGTCACAACCGCTCTGCATGTTTACAAAAAACATCAACAATAACGAACACGTGCCAGCTTTGCAGCGCATGACGAGGCCCCCTGTTTATGAACACGGGGCTGGGCTATTGCCATCTACGGGGGGCGTCAACAGGAATTATCAATCCACTAAATTCTGAGCCTCCCATTCTGTCAGATACTAATTTCAAATGCAGAAAAGACTCAAAAGCTGAGCGAATAGCGCTTTATCATTCAATGGGTGGGCTCGAAGCTGGTCAGAAAAAAATAAAAATATTAGGTTCTTTTATAATTTATAGATTGATCTATATAAAACCATAGATTATTCTACAATCAGAAATTCTAACCCATGGAGTTTGCAGCCATGCGCCCTTTTGAAGCATCTCTTTTTCAAAGACTGACTGCACCACAGCCATTGATTCAGGTCCTGTTGGGACCGCGTCAGGTTGGCAAAACAACCGCTATGTTGCGCCTGCTTGATCGATGGAGTGATGCAAAGCATTTTGTCAGCGCCGATGACACGCTGCAGTCTTCACAAATGTGGCTAACCGAACACTGGTTGGCGGCACAGGCAAAAGGTAACAACTCTCTTTTGATTGTAGACGAAGTACAGCGCGTTCCTGATTGGTCGCGGGTTGTCAAGGGACTTTGGGACCGGACAAGTCGAAAGGGACAGAATTTTCGGGTGGTCTTGTTGGGTTCAAGTTCTTTGGATTTGCAACGGGGCTTGAGCGAAAGTCTAGCAGGCCGATTTGAGTTGACCTTTGCACCTCACTGGGGATTTCATGAAAGTGCTGCAGAGTTCAATTATACTCTTGACGATTGGCTCAGATGGGGCGGTTATCCAGGCGCGGAACCTTACAGAAACGATGAGGCCCGATGGCGTTCCTATGTCACTCAATCAATTGTCGATTCCGTCATCGGTCGTGATATTTTGATGCAAAAGATTGTTCGAAATCCGGCATTGTTCAGGCAAGCTTTTGCGATTGCCTGTGGTTATCCAGCTCAGGAAATAAGTTACGCAAAACTGCTTGGACAACTTCAGGACTCGGGAAACACCGATTTGGTCAAGAGTTACCTCGAAATTTATCAAGGTGCTTTTTTACTTTTTAGCCTCGGAAAATATTCACGAAAACCACGTATAGCAAAATCATCGAGCCCTAAATTACTTGTGGCATGCCCGGCGTTGGCGAATCTTGCTTTAGGCACTGAGGCCATGCATTCGCCAGAAATTCGTGGTCGCGTATTTGAGTCGGCTGTAGGAGTAGATCTCTTTCACACGCCTGAGACCGAAGTGTTTTGGTGGAGAGAAGGGCAAGCTGAAGTGGACTTTGTGGTGCGATGGGGTAAGACTCTTTTTGCGATAGAGGTCAAGAGTGGTCGGCGAAAACGCACTGGGGGGCTTGAGGCTTTTTTGCAACTCGAAAAAAAGGCAATTCCATGTTTTGTTACTCCCGAAAATTACGAAATCTTTTCCGTCAATCCACTTAAATTTTTGAAAGAGCGGCTGGATGAGAGAAGCGTCTAAGCGAAATTAAGCTCATTCCGCATCGAATCTTTCCGAAAAATCCAAGTCAGTCAGCCCTCGTAACCCCACTTTTTCGTTAGCCGTCGTCTGAACTTTTGCTCAATTTCGCGACTTCTCCAGTCAGCCCGCCCAATCGTTGCTAATGTCGCAATCAAGCAACAATTGGGCGGGCTGGTGCAATGGGAGGCGTCCGAACGGGGAGACCCAATGCGCGCAACGTTGTCGTAATGGTCGGTTGATCAAACACGACGCCAGCGAGTTTCATGCGTCCGCCGCATTTGTCGCGCTTGAGTGCGTCGATGTTAGATGTGCGTTCGAGAATCTGTGCCAAGGGTTTGAGTTTTCAAACGCCTGACGTGTTGACCTGCGCTCGGGCCAAAGGCGACCCGCTCTGTTACCCAAACCATGACGAGTTGTTCCAACTTTGGATCGACACTTGGACACGTTTTGTCTTCTCCAGCAAGCTTGCAGCCTATAATGACATTACTCTGAAAAATGCATCTTTCGAACGAAGCGCAGCAACATCTGCATCTGCTTCCGGCGACAACCTTAGCTGCTGCGTCAAAAATCAAAGATTGACGAAGATAAGTCAATCATCGGAGGATCCTGCCCGACGATACTCGGTCAGCCTGAGGGGGAAATCATGGTGACAAATATTTCGCTCGGCACGACGGCTGTCATTGTCTCAGGTGCTTGCGTAAAGAATTAACATGACCTGCATGTGCGACTTCCTTCGGAAGGCAAAGAGATTTCCGCTCCTCGTGAAATTGTTCGAGAAGGCAGGAAGTTCCGTTTTGGTGAGAAAGTTGAATGACCTGATATGAACTTTAAATTGCGACTCGGAATATTGCGGGGTGTGCCGACGAATATGGAATCAACGGTGCAGCCGTATCTATCAAAAGTGAATCGTTTGCTGCTTCTACCGTTGCTTGCCTCCTGCTATCTGACCTCGCAAAAACCAACTGGAAATCTCGTCGAAGTCACGGAGCGGGATCGAAAAATTAATGCAGAGATCAACGAAGTGATGTCCGAAAGCGGCAATATTCTCCGCGACATGCACCGACTTGCCTCGTTCTCTCTCGGACATTCAGTTCCCAAGGGTGTTCCATCACAAGCAAGCACGGACCTGCCGCAGTATCTCACCTTGTTTGACATTCTGGAGTCAGAGCCACTGACTTGGCAATCAGAGGAGTCAAGGCGATTTTCACGTTTAGTCTGGAATGAGGCGAGCTACCTCATGCAACGGGAAAATCCCAATTTTCGCTTCCGCATTGAGGGGAAAACCAAGACCGCCAGCAATGATCCGGAGCTCATCGTATTTGCACTCGACACAAAAGAGGCTGTCGACGCCAAAGGATCTGATGTGGTGCTCACCGCCAAAAAATCCTGTGCAGCGGAACAATGTTATCTGAACCTAAGAATCGACTATAAGGCCATGGCAAAGAACTTTTCGTCACCCGCATCATCTGAGGAATGGACAGGAACATCGGGAATACTATCAGCCCGAGTCAATGAGACAAACACAACCGCCGAATTCTCGGGATTTGCCGTCGACGCCAATCTCAAATTACCCATAGTTGGGGATCGGAAAGTCAAATTTGGATTCGAAAAGGTCAGCTACAACAGACTGCGCGAATCGAACCTATCGAACATTGATGCACAAGGTGTCTTTTATATTGAAGGCGAAACAAAAGGAAAATTCGAAGTCAAGGGCAATCTGCGTGATGCGTCTTCAATGTCATTCCGATCTTCCGAGGAAAAATGACCCAATGCGCTGTGCAATTGCCATATTGTTTTTTGCTTGGTTTGTACTGGGCTGCAAAGCAATCAATGAAAGCTCAGACTCCATACACGATGCAAAACAACTTCTGAATCAGGGGGAGTATGAAAAAGTCATTGGCCTGCTGTCCCAGGACGCGCAGAAGATCGATGTAAGTAGTGAACATAGAATCCTTCTTGCAAGTGCCTATGCAGGCTCCATAGGCTTAAACCTCGTCGACAGTTACCCTGCATTCGAGGAACTGTTATTCAAGGATGCACTCATAAAAAGATCGTCAGCAACGGAAAATCCACTGACCGGGCAGTCTGAAGACACTGTCATTGACCAGCAGAAAGCCGAACAGGAATTGCTGAACATGATTGCATCCATTGTAAAAGCAAGCAAAGTTGTTTTCGGACTCAGATGGATACCGCCGGCCAAACGGCCACGCGTCTTCAAGGCGGCCCAACAGCTCGACAGAATCGCCAAAACTGATCATCTGTTCAAATCAGCCTCCGTATACAAACTCATCATCTTCTCTTCGCTTTTTATGAGTACATTTCGCGACAGCCTTGTCTCGCAGGAAAAACAGTTCGAGCTGCCAACTGAATTCTTCTGCGACTTGAATATCTATAAATTTGTTGAAAACCTCGCACGAATGCAGGCTCAACTACGCATCATCGAAGCAATTTCGAAGGACGTCATTGAATCAAGCTTAAATCCTCCGGCATCGCTTCAGAAGATCATCACGCTTTTCGAACGGATCCGGATCTTCTTCACAAAAAACCGTGATCACATCACTCTCGCTGGTTTTTTACACGGAGCACTGCGCAATGAAATCTGCAAGTAAAGAGCGTGGCATTTACATCGCCATTCTCGTTATTTTGTCGATTTATCCATCGCAATCAAAGGCAGAGAGTATCAGGCATCTGTTCGACTACAAAACCAGTTCCTTTGCAATGCAAACAAATT
>JBEDKY010000109.1:0-10408 GCA_041171905.1 Pseudomonadota bacterium | reverse complement strand
AATGTTTTCTGATGGTAAAACGACACATGCTGCCATGGATATCTCAACGACTCTTCGTGGCTACGATGACGCGGGCTGGACTCCTGTTCACGCTGAGCAATTGCTGGCGAATGGCGACGGTTCCAATCCAACCACAACCGCTGACCTCATTGCGACATTTCCACCGGTTACCGGTCAGTATGTCCGCCTGCAATTGCGAAATGATGGTCGTTATGGTTCTGAAGGCTACGTTGAGCTTTTCAAAGTCAAAATATTTGAATGACTTTTTACTGTGCAATTGAAGTCAACCCAACGTCAACCGACACATCAGACAACTAATACAACCATTTTTCTCGCTACCGTTCGGATAATTTCGTGGACGGAGCAATCAATCACAAATCATTGACCCACACAGAACCGACTTGACCAATCATACTGATACAAAGCCTTTTATCCGAAAACTTCAACTCAAAGTGAGGTTTGCATCAGTCTTCACAAAGTGAAGTGCGGTTCAGTCGACTTAAAGATATGAACCTAAAGTAGGTAGCCCACTCCGATGAGCATTTGGGATCCCGTGAATTCGAGAGTCTTCAAATCCAATGGCTCTCCCAGAATTGTAGTCGGAGACTTTGCCGAGGTTTCAACAAATCCCTGATTGTAGCCCATCGTCAAGAATATGCTGATCCTTGACGTCACATCTTGTTTGAGTTCTGTCCGTAAACCATAGCGAACAAGCCGTGTGACATTTTGATTGAAAGCAATGACTCCCAAACTCGACCGCATATTTCCCGCGAATCCATAGTCCAAATGCGCCAGCCCTCCCAGGGCAAAGCCGTTTCCGAAACTCCATCGAGAGCCTCCGCTGAGATTTGCGCCAACAGCCCATGCGCTTAAATTGCCTGTTTGCATTTCTCCAAATTGCACTTGCTCGAGCTTAATTTTTTGCGCAAAACCGAATCCACCCAATTGTAAGATAGACTCGGTTGATGTGTTCATTTCCGAGGAAAATTCTACACCACCCCCAAAAGCAAGCGCGGGGACAAGTTGAGTGCCTAGCTCTGATTTGTAGAATCCGTAATTGCCTAAATCGACCCCCGTGGCTGCAAAGAGTGAAGCCGCATTTGCATCTGTTGCGCAGATGAGTGCCAAAACGACGACGAAGCTTTGGGGCGACAATAGCACTATGTCTCCAAGCATGAGGGTTTAAATGCTTTCATGATAATCTTGTTTTAGTGTTGCTGCTAGTTCGGAGCGTTCAATTATGCGCATTCATGCGAGAGCCATTTTGGGCTGGGCTGTTTTAACGGCCGTGACAATTGGGTGCACCTTAAAATACCGTTTGGCACCTCTCAGCAACAAGCAAAATGTTGTGCCCCCCCCAACAGTTACTCAAGCACCCAACCAAACAAAACAGGAATTTGAGAACGAGCAGTCTGCTCTCGTGACCTTATATGCAGAACCTTATGTGCCAAGTGAGTTACTCCCCCACTTGCGCGGGAAAATCATCAATGTGTACGACAAGTTTAAGCCCATTGTGTGCTTCACCTCCGTTGAGCAACCTTGCCAAGGTAGATTTATCGATGCGAATGGCGAGGTGAGTGATTTTTCGCCAGACCACACATGCTGGCTGACGAACCCCGAAGGATTCGTGCATCTTCGCATCATAAACCGCAAATATCACGCCGTGCTGGAGCGATGGATAAAGCTTCCGCCACCTATTTTATTTCGCAGCACGCTTAGAGAGATTGGCGACACAAGCGTCAGCGCAAAGGTTGAATCGTCCTGCAAAATTTGAGCAACTCTGTTTTTTGTCGATAACTTTGAGTCGCGATGTGCACGGTTCATCTTGCCGAAAAAAAAGGAACATTTTAAAAATAGATAAACGGAAAATTATTGCACCTATAAAGTTTTGATTAGCGCTTCCGAAGTCCCCAAGGGGGATTGGTAAATGCAAAAAACGGTTTGGATTAAGTTGGCAACAGTGAGTCTGATTCTGTTACCACCAGCAGTCATAAGTTGCACTCCAAAGGGTTCGAATCCGTCGCCTCCGCCACCACCATTGTTTTCCACACCCGAGCCATCACCGACACATTCCATCACAACACCGGCTGAAGGAACGATTTTCTACAACACATATGTCAATACACCTTTATCAGGCTCTTGTGTTACGGGTCGGACCTTGATTCTTGGTGGGTCGGGTCTTGCGAGCCCCGCGACCACGACCTGCAATGCCGGCTCATATACGTTTCTCAGTTGGACACTCACAAATGGTGAAGGCAGCAAAATTGTGACCGTGAGCCAGACCGATGCCACAGGAAATCCTGAAACGACTTTGCAGCGAACATTTAGTTTCGTTGTTCCTGCTTGGAGACAAGAGGCTTATATTAAAGCTTCGAATTCCGGACAAAATGATCTCTTTGGCAATTCAGTCTTCGTTTCTGGAGACTCGTTGGCGGTGGGCGCATGGGGAGAATCTTCTAACCAGAGGACCATCACCAATGGCACAACCGCCAGTGCTGACAACAGTGCGACCTCGAGCGGCGCAGTGTATGTGTACCGCCGCAGTGGAACAATCTGGGTGCAAGAAGCCTACGTGAAAGCTGCGAATGCTGATGCGGGTGATAATTTTGGCTCTTCAGTCTCGCTCTCGGGCGACTCATTGGCCGTGGGAGCGAGGGGGGAATCATCCAGCCAAAGCACCATCACCAACGGTACAACTGCCAGTGCTGACAATAGCGCAAGCAGATCGGGTGCGGTGTATGTCTATAGTCGAATTGGAACCAATTGGGTTCAAGAAGCCTATATAAAGGCCGTTAATGCAGATTCAGCAGATGACTTTGGCTTCAAAGTATCACTGTCGGGCGACACATTGGCGGTAGGAGCACTGGGAGAATCTTCCAATCAGACGACAATTAGCAATGGCGGAATGGCGAGTGCCGAAAATGGCTCACCCTTCAGTGGCGCCGTATACATTTACCGCCGCAGCGGATCCAATTGGGCACAAGAGGCATATGTGAAGGCGGCGAATTCTGAGAGTGGGGATATCTTTGGCTATTCAGTTTCTCTCTCGGGCGATACTTTGGCGGTAGCATCCCCCGACGAAGACTCCAACCAGACTACCATCACCAATGGTACGACTGCGAGTGCTGCCAACAGCGCTCCCAAAAGCGGCGCGGTGTATGTGTACCGTCGCAGTGGAGCTATATGGGCACAAGAAGCCTACATTAAGGCTGCGAATGCGGAGAGCGAAGACACTTTTGGTGTTTCCGTTTCACTCTCAGGTGATTCTTTAGCGGTAGGGGCAGATGGCGAGGATTCCAACCAGACTACCATCACCAACGGTGCAACGCCGAGTGCTGACAATAGTGCAGCTATGAGTGGCGCAGTTTATGTGTACCGACGCATTGGAAACACGTGGGCACACGAGTCGTACTTAAAAGCCGCAAATGCTGAATCGAACGATTGGTTTGGCATTTCCGTATCACTTTCAGGAGGCACTTTGGCGGTAGGAGCCTACCTTGAAGATTCCCACCAAACGACAATCACGAATGGTGGTGCAGCGAGTGCAGACAATAGCGCAAATGAAAGCGGCGCTGTGTACGTATACCTGCGAAGCGACAGCAGCTGGACACAAGAGGCTTACATTAAAGCAGCGAATTCTGGTGTGAGAGATTTATTCGGAGGTTCCGTATCGCTTTCGGGCGACACTTTGGCGGTGGGAGCCGTCGGGGAATCTTCTAACCAAACCACCATCACTAATGGCTCGACCGCCAGCTCGGATAATAGTTCAGCCGGCTCTGGCGCTGCTTATATTTACCGCTTCTCAGGTCGGATGTTTGATCCCGATGTTCGGGTCAGTGGGCACACCACAAACAGCATCACGGTTGATTGGCATTCCAATCTGGGAACCGCAACACAAGTGAAAGTGGCCCCTGCGGTTGTTGGAATGGGAAGTCCTGCAGCAAATTGTTCAGATGCAGGAGCTATAATACTCGCACCGGGTGTTAAATCTTACACTTTCTCCGGACTGAGTGTGAACACCAAATACGGATTCCGGATCTGCGCGTGGACAGGCACAAATGCATCAGAAGGTGCAACGGTTTGGTCGGATATTCCATGAACTTCAACGAAACATTGAGCGTGTATGTTCAATGGTCAAGCGCTTCCCAAATGAACCGAACAAAAGTCATGACTTGAAAAAATCCCGATAGTGAAAAAACCACCCGGGCAGGGATCAATAAAAAAGCACCGTTCTCATCCTACGTCTATGAACTGACAAGAGCAGCTTGCTTGAGGAATAAAAGTCAGCTGAAGCAAACCTAGCAGTGGACATCGCTCTCACGTTATTTTGAAACTCACTCAGTGACTTGTCTCAGTTGTTAATCTGAAACACCGAAACCACTCTGTGTTTTTGGAAAAGCAGAGAGGAATTAAGATGGCGCTCATCAATAACGAATCGAATTTGCTGCTGATAGGTGATAACGCCGAAAAAGTTGGACTTGTATCAGACGCTATCAGGCGATTTTTTCCGAGAGCAAAAACGACCAATTGCAGCACTGTTCGCCTTGGTTCACCGGCAATGAACCTGGGCCATCTGACAGCGATTATCCTCTTATGGGAAAGCAATCCGATGACTGACTGGCGACAGCTTTTTTCGCAAGACAAACCTAAAAGGCGCAGTTCTGAGGGGATAGTGAGTGACATCGCAAAAACCTGCGGCGACAAAGTTCTCCGAAGAATTGCCGTCCTAACAACCGGCCTCTCAAAAGAAGAAGTGATTTTTCTCGCTGAGTTCAACGTCCGTTGCATTCAATCAGTGAGTACAGACTCAAATCGGTTGGGAGATGAAATTGGTCAGTTTATCAAAAAAATTTCAAAAATGATTGAAGACGAGGAAAATGGAGGGGGCAATTCTTCTGAGCGTGCCATGAGGCGCTTCGAAAGCGCATTAGAAAAATGGCACAGATTTGATGAAATCCAAAGAATGTATTTAAGCAACGAAGTGCATAAACAATTTGGTAACTCTGCAAACTATTTTGAGCTCATGGGACGAAGGGCAATTGTTGAAAATAATAATGAAAAAGCTGAAGAACTCTTTCAACAGAGTCTATCAAAGAATCCTAATCAAATTCGTGCAAAACAGGAACTGGCTGATTTGTATATGAACCGTGGTTCCATTAAAGAGGCACTGCGAGTTTACCTTGAGCTTCATAATGCGAATCCCCGACACCCTGAGCGAGCTGCGAAAATTGCAGATTGCTATTTTAAGCTGGGGCAAATAAAAGATGCAGACAGCATCTGTTCGCAGGCTGTAAGCCTCGACCAATTTTCTCAAATAGTCCGCGAAAACTTAGCAGTCACAAGAATGGCATTTGGAGACTACGAATCAGTGAAAAACTTGATTAAAACGGGTGTTGATGCAAATTCATTCGCGAGGCAATTGAACTCCATTGGGATAAATTTAGTCAAGGCAGGTAGATACGACGAGTCAATTGAACACTACAAAAAGGCTCAAGATCTTTTACCAAACAACAACGTGCAACACCTTTTACTACTCAATATTGGGATAGCTTATGCAAAATGGGGGAAGTTCGCCGAAGCCAAACAGTACGCTGAATTAGCTTTAGTGGAGCAACCAGATTATCAAAAAAGCTATTCAACTTCTGAAGGCAGTTGGAGCTCAATCAGAAAAGACTGATTGCTGATGTCTAAACTTGGAAGATGTGAAGTTCATTTAAATAAAACACATGGGCTGAACGCGCCCAGCGAAATTTTTTCTGGCTACATAAAAAACTAACCTACATTGCGTAGCTTCCATTGATCAGAAATTGATAACCAGTAAATTTAATATTTCCCAAATCGGTTGAGTTTGCAAAAGTGGTTGGAGTGGAATTTTCGGTTGTTTTCAGGTTTCCTTGGTTGATTCCAAGCGCGAAAAAGGTACTCATTTTTTGGGTCAGTTCTCTCCTGAGCTCTGCTCGAATACCGTAACGTGTGAGATTATCGACTTTTTGATTGAAATTAATGACACCCAAGCTCGATTGGATGTTGCCAGCAAATCCGTAATCGAAATGAAGCAACGCTCCCAAAGAAAAATTGTCATTCAAATGCCAACGCGATCCACCACTTAAGGTTGCCCCCATATTCCATGCGTTTAATTGACCCTTTCGCATTTCTCCAAGCTGGACCTGCTCTAGTTGAACGTTTTGCACAGAACCGAAACTGCCAAGCTGAATAAAATGTTCAAACGAGGAAAAACGCTCTGCATCAAACTCCATTCCAGCCCCAAAAATGATACCGGGAATGCGCTGGGTATTAAACAGTTCATAATTACCCAGATCGAAACCTGTCGTCGCAAAGAGTTCTGCAGCAAACACTTCTGTTGAAAATGCAACGGCAAAAAAGGATATCAATTTATGGATTGGCAATTTCATGACAACTCAAAACCTCCGTTTCATTATTCTTACAACACTCTCGTGAGACCTTCCAGGCGTGAGTGACAAAAACAGAGTCGTAAAGAATTTTTCACATAGATTTGGTCAGAAATAATTGTGAAAAATCGTGTGAATTTTGAATTGTCCTAAAAACTGCGTCAGATCATCGGACACTCACTCAAAATCAGCGAAAAAAACGGATTGTAATTCCCCTTAATAAGGCCAATTTAACAACTAATTTCCAGAGTACCCAAAATTTTCTGCTAAAGAACCTGATTTTTTAGCCGATGCTCGACGGAGAAAACACAATTCTATTTGCAGAAGGATTCAATTACCAAATAAATGTGTCGAGATCGGGAGTGGAAATATGAGATTTTTTATTGTTATTCTTTTGACTGCAGTGCCATGGGCAGTTTCCTGCAAACCACGAATGTTTAATTCCGACAGTAAAACTGCAGATGTAAATCCATCGGATAAGCCGAAATTTGAAGGAAATGAATGCATTAGGCAAATGGCATTGTGGGAATCTGATACAGACCCTTATCTCAGCGCTAGAAGGCGGTTCGGCTTTAGGTTTTTTAATCACTATGAAATCCCCTTGGAAGCCATTAAATCTGATATCTCTGAAAAAACACCTCCGGAAATCATGAAATCACTCATATTCGAGAAGGAAGGCAGGAAGTACGTTCGCTGGATTGAGGATCCGGACGATTTTAATGCCGACGTTGAACAGTTCGCCAAAGAATTGGGTCAGAGAGAGTTCAATTCTAAACGTTTCGGAGGATACCTCGGAACAAACGGCAGTTATGTGATTGATCAGGAAACTGGAACAAGCTTTATGGTAAATACGACAACCATAAAAAAGGGCCGTTTAACAAATAATGCTTTTGGTCCCGTGCCGACGTGGGAAAATCACAAGTTCATCCGAAGAATGAGTGACTTTATTGGCCTGGGTTGGTCTAAATCTGGTCTAGTGCAAAATAAGACAACGGCGAAAATTTTTCCCAAACCGATGGCCTTTTCAATAGATCAAGTCCGTGAATCTATGATTGTCACTGCTCTCGGAGAAGCAGCCAGCTGTGATAAATATTATCTTCCTGCATACGCAGCTTTTCATCAAAAATGGGGAACAGTTCTTGCTGGTTCAGAAGACCCCGCAAACTTTTGGAACGAGCACCTCATAAAACCAGCTGCTCGTGCAGATGCGGAATTGTGGTCTCTGAGTGGTTTTCAAGGCACAAAAGGTGAACGTTCAACTGAACGCACCTATATTGAATTTGATAAGTCCAAAAAGCCAACTGGAAAAATAGTCTTTCACGACATGTCAAATATTCACACAAATCCCTGGCTACACATCCCAAGTAGCCTTAGCGATGCTAAAGCTGCAGGACGCCTGATCGCTTCGGCTCCGGATAGTCAAAACGATTTCAACTTTTTCTTCAATATTAATCCAATGTTTTCTTATCGCATAACAGACAACAACTCCTTGCAGACTCAGTTCGATAAAATGGAGCTCAATGTTGAGCGAGCAAATACCTGGATAGACAAAGAAAAACACGAAAAATGGACTTCATCTTATTTTGCAGAATTCGAAAGTGAAATGGAAGCTCTGACAGGAATGAGTTTTCGAAACAACGCGGATTCTAAAACTCAAACCCAGATATGGCTTGTTCCTGCTGTGCAAGTGCGTGGGGACGGGAGGTTTTATGAAATTAAAGGTAAATCACAACCCTGTATCCATGAAAATCGAGATTCTCGAGTTTGTGGCACTGCCAAGCGATACAGTTTTGTCAATGACAAAGATAAAGTCAAAAAGCTTGACGTCTACGTAAAGTGTGTCAATGCAGCTTTTAAAAATGAATTAGATAAAACTGAGGGAATGAATTGTCCAAGCGGGTTGTTGCTGAGATTCAAAAAGTAGCCGCACTGGTTTTTTTGGGGTCAATTTTATTCGGTTGGTTATGAGAAGTGTTCATTGCCGAGAAAAATTAAGACTGGGACTAATTTTTACGTGGACTTGTATAAGAGGGTATTTATGAATTTTCTGTCTAGGGCCTTTTTAACATGCACAGCATTGGCAATGGTTCAGTGCAAGCCAAGGGTATTCAATGGCGACTCCGAAGTGATGCATTTGAAAGGAACTCACAATGTTGCATGCCCAGATGGGACCATTGAATACGCAGTACCAGAAGGCCGCGTGGAATCCGGTGAATATTGTGGCCAGAAGGCCCAGTCCAAAAAGGGTTTGACAAAGGTGAATCCCAAAGCCTTTAATGCATATAATATCTGGCGTGACGGCTCTGGGAAAGAGGCTTTAGATTACCCAGAAGGCTATTCCGATGAGAGCACGAGAAAAGCCTCAGATAGTGTTTTCTATTCTGATGGTTCTGAATTGATCATCAGGCAACAGAAGTATCCTAAGGAGCCGACCGAAGGTCGAATGGTTTATTCAGAGGACGGTAAATATTTTCTCGAGTATCCTGTGAAAAACGGGAAAATACTGAAACTGAAATTCGAGCTCTTTGAAAACTATGGTAACCACGAAGAGGCGGTTCAATTCTGTAAGAGTAAAGAACTTCGGCTGCCGACAATTCGTGAACTTTTTGATTTCTGCAGAAGAGGATATCCGGCTCCGGATGGAACACTGACTCGTTGGGAGTGCACCAGAAGCTACTTTTCTGCGACTCTTGATTCAAGCGACCCATCTCTTGCAGCGGCTGGGTTGATGAGCGAATTTGTCAGTGGAGGAGGTGGAGTTTCAATGGTCCGCCGTAAGCAGAAAAAATCTGGCGACAATTGGTTATTTTACAGAAATAATGCTACGATTTGTGTTGGCGAAATTTGAACTATGTGCGGGATAATTCTAATTCCTTATAGTTTCAAGTTTCACCAACAATTGTAGAAATTATAACCAAAGCAAGTCCGCCAAAGATAATCATTAAATTGCGCTGACCTCTTTTTCGATGGAGATATTTTTTGTGATGTTGAAATAATCGCAAAAATGGACTCCTTGGTTTTCATCGTCGGTGAGGTCTTAAGCTTATGTTCGCTTTGAATGAAGCACATTGCCAAGTGTTTTGCGCGGATGAAGGCGCCCTTCGATGGGCGACGTGTACTATTCAAAATAGTTCGGTCTCGGAGTTTTGTTGCTGTGATTCAGTACCTCATGAAAAAAATGGAAGCGCTTTGCTTGCATGGAGAGTCTGTTCCAGCGGCAAGAACTGAAGGTCGCTATCTGCCGTTTATCACGATCAAACTGATTTTTTCTTTAGTCTCGAATTACCTGCGCGCTCAAAAGGATTTGAGTCCCGAGCCCGTGGAATTGGCCTATTTTATCGAGCCAGTTTCAACGGATATGACCCCAACAGAAGCTTTGAAAAAACTCAAGGCGGGAGAATTTAGGGCCATCTAAACCGGAAGAGATTCGCTGAATCTTGGCTACATGAGGGAAGTAGTCTGGGTGCTCCTGAAATTCAAAAATCCAATGGTTCCCACGGAAGTTGCAAAAGTGTCGTGAAAAAAATTTAAACCTAACGACTTGCACTCCATGAATATTTATAATTGCGCTCGATAATTGAGAAGACCTCTCCCCTCAAGGACGAGGTCCTTCTTTTCTTTTTTACACATGCGCGCTGCATTGAGAAGTGCATGGGCAACATCGCGTGCATGAATCGGTGCATACCGCGCCATCTTCACTCCCAGCTGATTTCTCATCAAGTTTTCAGCGCTCGAAAAGATTTTAATCGAGATGCTTTCGGCCAAACGAAACTCTTTTCGTTCTCCCAATAAAAGTGATGGACGAACGACGATGTAATTGAGCCCACTTTGGAAAACTTTTTGTTCAATGTCGAACTTTGTCCTCAAGTATAATCCAGTGTAAACGGGCTTCAGAAACAGTAGGAATTCGGGCTTGAAGCCCGATTCAGTTTTTTAACGTCGAATCGCACGAGCCAGTCTGGCTCATTCAACGTCTTATAAATTGGTCTTTCCGAAGA
>JBEDKY010000108.1:0-3013 GCA_041171905.1 Pseudomonadota bacterium | reverse complement strand
GTTGAAAATTTTAACAGCCAGAGATTTTCCAGACAAGCGACAAAGGCCTGTCAAAACTGATTTGCAAAGCGTCAAATTGTTTTTGCTTGAAGCAAGTTGAGGCGTGTGTACGAAGATGCCGTCATTGCCGGAATCCGATATACAAGAGGTTGAGTTGAATAATGCAGGAAGGGATACAATCGACGTGTTGACAGATCCGCTGACCTTAAAAATATCGACCGCGCTCTTTGCAGGTGCTGTATTGCACACATTCTTCACGAAGAAATTCAATGAATGGGCGCAAAAATATCCGGAGGGTTCGGCGCGTGAGAATCTCTTTCACTTTCTCGGAGAGGTGGAAGTCGTTTTCGGCCTCTGGGCGGCAGCGCTGATTGTAGTGATTTCTTTTCTGCACGGGACCCAGACGGCAGTGAACTATCTCAATCAGGTCAACTTTTCGGAAGCCGCCTTCGTCTTTGTCATTATGTGTCTTGCATCGACGCGTCCGGTGATGGCGGCCGCCAACCGGATGATCGACACACTTTCGCGTCTGTTGCCACTGCCGGCGGGGGTGTCCTTTTATGCGACAGCGCTGATCGTCGGCCCTTTGCTTGGTTCCCTGATAACAGAGCCCGCTGCAATGACGGTAACGGCGCTGATGCTCCGCGACAGAATCTTCAATGCCAACGTGTCGACGAAACTCAAATACGCCACCCTTGGCTTGCTGTTTGTGAATGTATCTATCGGCGGAACACTGACACATTTTGCCGCGCCACCCATTCTGATGGTCGTCGGACCGTGGAAATGGGATCTCGCCTACGTGTTTAACAACATCGGTTCACGCGCGTTCCTGTCTGTCGTCATTGGTACGACCGCAACTATTGTCTTTTTCTGGCGCGAACTGTCGCGTCTGACATTCTCGGCCAGTGACGAAAAGCGAGCATCTGTCCCTTTGTGGCTGACGCTGATTCACTTTGGCTTTATGTTTTTGACCATCCTTTACCATGCGCACATCGCCTTCTTCCTTGCATTGTTCCTGCTCTTCCTTGGCGTCGCAGAGGTCACCCGCGAACACCAGAGCGCTCTGAAGATCAGGGAGAGTCTTTTGGTCGGATTCTTCCTCGGCGGGCTCGTAACCCTCGGCGGCCTGCAAGGCTGGTGGTTGAAAGATGTTGTTGCTGCACTTGAACCATTCGCGCTCTTTTTGAGTGCCACAGGCCTGACAGCGGTGACCGACAACGCAGCACTGACATATCTTGGAACGCTTGTCCCCGAGCTTTCAGACAAAGCGAAGCTCGCCTTGGTGGGTGGTGCAGTGGCAGGTGGCGGCCTGACGGTCATCGCCAATGCACCGAATCCTGCGGGATATGGCATTTTGCAAAAAAGCTTTGGCTCCCAAGGAATCAGTCCGGTTGGGCTATTTCTGGCGGCGTTGCCGGCAACACTGCTGTTTATGGTGATCTTTCTCTCAACAACGCCGTGAATGGATGCGGCGTATCCAAGACAACTGCAATCGGACGGGAAAATGAGCAAAAAGACACCTTTGGCAATACTCACTGGCCTGCTTTGCTTAGCCTGCGAACCGCGACACAACATTGTGTTGAAGGAGTTTGTCATCAAAAATGAGACAGACGCGGAATTGGTAGTCAATTATAGAGAACAGTGTGGAATTGATTGCAAGGATGCATACACAACTCTGAATTTGGCCGCAGCTGAGAGCAAAAAAATCATATACGAGCCCAAGATTGAAGCGACTTTTCCATCAGAGAGGGATTACCACTACAACCACCCGACACTCGAATTCAAAGATTTGTCCGAAGTGCTTGTTTGCAGGAGTTTCCTGTCCTTTTCCCGCGAAACTGAGAGTTTATTGACGTCACCGGACTACAGCATCAAAAAAGAAGGAGAATGTGAATCTGGGGTCAAGGTCTTTCCGAGCGAGCCTGTTGTTCAGCCCACGCCGCCTTTAAACTGATGCTCTATTTACAAGTTTCTGCCTTGTTTCAGAGTGCGTAGCCCACCGACAAATTCAGCGGGCTCCAGTTTGTTGCTTCAGCTGCCCTCTTATTGGCTTCGCGTGCGAGTTCGAAAGTTTTTGCGGAAAACTTTTCGTTTTGAAAATACGTTTCTGATATTCGTGCGAGACGATTCGTAACACGCAGCCATTCGACGAGAAAGAAAAAATTCTCTCTGCCCCAACGTGAACCAATGACCCACTGATTACTGACCTGACGATGGCTGGCTTTAAAATCATTGTCCGCAATGGGCGTATTGGAATTGCCTTTCAGTGCAGATTCAAACAATTGGTAGTCGAGACCAGCTGATAAATAGAACGAGTCGTTCAAAAATAATGCGCCGCGAAAACCGAGCCGGTATATGTCAGCATTGTAGCGCTTGTGCAGCATTTCAGTGCGAAGCCCGCCGCCTGCCTCCACCAAAATTCGATCATTGAGTGTTCTGCCAAAGGCAAGTTCCAACTCGGCAAGATTCAAAATGCCGTAGGGGACAGAAACTCTGACAAAATTGGGGTGCCGTAATCTCGCATGAGTATGTGACCCTGCAGCCACTCGCGCGGGAAGGTCCGCTCTGTTGTTTTCTTCTTGCGAATTGCACCATGCAGCAGTCGCGAGCGACAACGCCATCAGAAATAAAAAAGAATTTATGAGCAATCTGCTGCCAAGAGTCACGCGTAACCTCTCGTTGCATCTCGTAGCAGGTTAGCATGAACTTTCAAAAAACACCGAATCACCTTGCGTCGTCTGCAACTTCACTGGAACTCGCACGATTGCCAGAGTCAAAGAGCCGGCCATCGCGCATTTCGAGTACCCGATCCGCAAATTCCGCAGCTTCATCGGGATCGTGTGTCACCAGCAGACACGATGCCCTCTCGAGTTTCAATGCCTGCAAAACCTGCTGACGGATTCGCTGCCTCAGGCTGACATCCAAGCTCGAGAAGGCTTCATCCAAAAGGAGGATTTCAGGCTTTGGAGCGAGCGCGCGCGCGCAAGCCACACGCTGCAACTGGCCACCGCTG
>JBEDKY010000107.1:0-4136 GCA_041171905.1 Pseudomonadota bacterium | reverse complement strand
TTCATGACACCGATGAGCGCTGAGACTTGTTCACGCAATGTTGAAGTCGCGGATGCGCCGAGGTCTCCGTAGAAATCAATGACGAAAACTTTTCGCTTGGATGAGCCCTCAGCGTCGCTCTTTTTTTCTGTTTTTTGCCGCTCCTTCAAAAGCCCCGCAAATTCCTTTTCTGTGAGAACCGCCTTCCTGATGCTGTCTTCGTTTTCCAGCCAAGTTTTGTTCAGCTTCTCGATTGCTAGTTTCTGACTGCCTTCCTTTTTGCCACGCCTGGCAATCAGAAAAACGATTGACAATAATATCAGCAGGAAGAGAACGACGACGGCGGCCGAAACGGAAAACTGAACCCAATCAGCAAAACTTTGCATAAAACCAATGCTCCAGTCGAAGAGTCACGAGAATGCTTGAAAAAAATATAGTTCAATTTGCGTCGACGGTAAAATAGTTAACTTTTCCGCGGTCAGTTCCGATAACACGGCCATGATGCGTAAAGGTGCCTTATTTAGTCTAGTTTTTCTTTGTCTCGCAGCGGGTTGCAAGCCAGCGAGTGACAATAGATGTTTGTCGGTCGCCTCGAGTGAGCCCAAAATCGGCGCCACTCCGGACTTCGTACAGGGGGGTTATATCCACCTTGGTGACAAGATGTGCACCGCAACCTTCGAAGTGAACGAGGTTACGGCCGACTTTATATCTTTAAGAGCATACTCGGCACGGCACTGTCGGGTTGAGAAGTCGACTTCCTCTTTAGCCAATTCTGTAAGTCTCTATTTTGATAAATCACCGACCAGGAGTGCAGGTTTCGTTCGGAAGATTGCTGCGAAGGAAAGCTTCTCGGCACGTGCCGAAAAAGCGCGGCGCGAGGTTTCGGCGCTCGGGGTGAACGGCTTAAACGAATTGTTTGCGGACGCTTTTGAAATACCGGTTCACTACAATCCGTTTGGAGAGGGTGAATTCAGCGGAGCGGACTCAATTGTTTGCAACAATATCGATTTCATCGGTGAGATCAGTGACCCACAAAAAAAGCTCTCGCAGTCGTGCTGGAGTTTTCTCGATCTCGGTGTCTTTGATTTTGAGATTTCAAAGAGCTCGCTTGGCAGCAAAGATTTTGCATATGTTTCAGATCGACTTAAAGCGAAGAAAGCCGCTTTGATTGGTTTCTTGTCCGCCAACCCCTCGCTGCAAAGACAGTACGCCGATCACCGCAAGCGCGTTCACTCGGTGACCGGTCTGATGCGATTGCAGAAGGCCACGAGGCTTGCGTATTTGTTGAATATGGACCTTTGCAAGATTTCTTCAGCGGCCGGCATTGACACCGCAAAAATGTGTTCAATGCAAAGGCGTCTGATTGAGATTGCAGGGCAGTCTTTCATCGAGACAGACGAGTCGGGGCGGCAAGTCAACATTTTCGACAAACTATCAAAGCTGGCCGATCTTTCCACCCCGGGCGAACCGTACTCGAACCTGCTCGCAGGACGGCGGCTTGCAACCGGACAGGACTCGTTGACCTTTGCCAACGCCGACGAAATTGCACGGGCCTACTCGGTTTCCATGTGGCATATCTTTAAAGACCAGACAGCAATTGCGATTCAGTCCTTCAGGCGGGTCTTGAAGGAGCACAGCGGAGAAACTTTGGAAGACAAAGTTTCTCCGGCTCTGAGTGTCTCGACAAACTTTTCGGTGAATGGGAAGTCAAGCGAAACTGGTGTCCGTTTTGGTCAATTTCCGCTCTCTTTCCTCAGCAAGCAACCCGACAAATTTGTTTTTGTTCAGGGCAATCCACAAAACAAGAACACTCCGGATCGCATGCTCTTTGGTGTTGGCTTCTTTGGCACTCTCAAGATGGGCGTTCCACGGGAGGTCGAGAATATCAAATTTCTACCCTCAGACAGCGGCTCACTTGTGTCCCTGAAGGGGGTTCTTCCGTTGATGGTACTCAACACTGTCGACGATAAACCAACGTCAGGCGGCGCGTCCATCCTCGCCCTCCCAGAGGCGAAGGAGGAGGACATTCCATCTCAGAACGCTGGCTCCGGCACAGGTGGAAAACAAACTGCGTCGAACGCCGACGTCAGCATCGATTCCTCACTTTTTGCAGGTGGCGTGAGCTGTCAGTGAGTTTTTAAGCAGATGGGTAATTTTTTCATCCCGATGCGGCTATCAAAAAAAATTGCAGCTTTGCCGATCGGCCAGCTCTGCGAGGATGACTCCGTTGGGTCATCTTTTTACGGGGTGTCGGATGTCGGCTGTACGCATATCTGCATTGTTTGGCTCATTGCTCGTTGTCGCAGGATGTGGTGTTCAGAATTCAGGCGCGCAGGATGCCGAACGTACTCAACAGACTCCGGGAAAACCTCTACCGTTGAACCCAACGGACAATCCGGTCAACACGGACGGCGGCAAACCTTCGCGTAGCGATGGCAACCCAACTGACGCAACAAACGGGCCGAACTCCCCTGCTGACAGCAACGGTGGAGATCAGGCGGGACAGCCGCCGGCATCCGGATTAACAGCCGCTGCGCTGGCCTTCGAATTGCCGCTGAGAACATTTTCGACCCCAAGGCAGAACCTCTGGGCTACCTACTATTACACGCCACGATTCACTCATCTCAACAATGGATTTCCTTTGTTGGATATGAGTGGTGCTGCGCTTGGACCACTTCTTTCTCAGCGTCAGTGGTGTTCCTCTGCCATGGAGGGCAGTGTTCAGGTTTCATTCAACGGCGAATGGAAGACCTACAATTACGCCGGTGTTACTGGACAAAGTCAGGTGGACTGCTCGCCGTACTTCAGCCATCCAGTCGGTCGAACGCGATTCAGGCTCGCGCGTGGTCCCTATGGTGACGGAGTTAAAAATTATATTCTTTCGCCGTACAGGACGATTGCCGTCGATCCTGACGTGATTCCATATGGAACTGTTTTGTTCATCGAGAGTGCACGCGGACTTCCATTTACAATGCCCGACGGAACAAAGCGTGTGCATGACGGTTACTTTTTTGCCGCTGACACCGGTGGCCTGATTCGCGGCAACCACATTGACGTCTACATAGGCATCGATCTCAAGTCGCCGTTCGGTTGGATCACCAGCCGTTCTGACGCTACGGTCGGCTACCAATTGGCCGATGATGCACAATTGCGGGATGCGCTTTTACAGCTTCATCTCATCAACGACTGAGTTCAGTCGCCTGCCGCGCTCGTAATTTTGTATTTTCGGCGCGTGTATCGCAATTGCAGTTCAGCGATTTTCGGGACAGGTAAATTCAACCACGTACGCGGCAACAACTTCTGCTTCTGTTGTGTGAAGTTTAAATTGTTGTGCGATTGCAGCTGTCGTTTGCTGCGAATCAGAGCTGAATCCCTGCGATTTAAATTGTGTAATTACCTGACAAACACTCTTGGCGTTTGCAGTTTTCTTTGCCCAGTCGATGATGTTGCTTCCGTCGGCCGCCTTAAAATCCGGCTCTCCGTTCATGATATTGCTTTCCGAAGGTGTGCTTTGCGGGCCACAGGCCGTGAGACCAAGCGAGGCGGCCGCCGAGATGAGCGAGGCGGTCAGTGCGATTTTCATGATGTCCCCCGATTGAAAGTCTGGCTGAAGATTCAGAGAGCGACCCATTTTCGGTCGCAGAATGACTGTGTAATTAGCAGCAGAGGGAATTATTATTCAAGCAGAATTTTTACATGAACAGTATGTTTTTTCCGCTGTATTTCAGCAGTCGCTGGCGCATGCCTGCTGATTGGCTGTTCAGCCACAAATGCACGCACGGCGGATGTGTCAGGTTTTCTTGTCAAAAGTCGGTCAGATTCTTTCTACTGAGGGTGTTTTCTCGGTTACCATGCAGGCATCGCCCTAAGTGTGGGAGAGCACACTTGTTGAAGACGGGGGTTTCATGAGCAGCATGGGTCCGGAACATCTGGCGAGAATTTTTTACGATGCTTTTGCCCGTCGGGATGCTGCGTCCATGAATGCGCTTTATTCGGATCAAGCTACTTTCTCCGACCCGATTTTTCCGAAATTGAATGCGCAGGAAACGCAAGCCATGTGGGCGATGGTCTGTCAGTCGGCGAAGAATTTTTCTTTGAGTTACGAAATCAAGGAAATCGGCAGCGACTTTGTCGTTATCGGCTGGACAGCGAAATAT
>JBEDKY010000106.1:0-4343 GCA_041171905.1 Pseudomonadota bacterium | reverse complement strand
CCCATAAACAATCCGCAGGAGCTGGATGCCATTGCCAGTCAGCTCGGGGTTGAAGCTTGGGTTGATATGACGCTGATTTATCAAGAAACAAGCATGATTCTGGGATTCCATGTGTTCGACTCAAAGTCCAAAGAGTTACTCTGGACCAAGCTGTACAACACCGAAAATATCTACAAGCAAAAAATGGAACAGCGTGAGGCAGAAACCAAGCAGCAGGTTGCAGTCGAAACAGCGAAAAAATCGAAATATCTTTTTGCCACCACGATGGGTTGGCAGCTTGTTCCGAACGTCAAAGACAGCGCGAACATGCTTGGAATCAATCTGCGGTTTTCCGAAAAATTCAATGCCGGGCGAGATGAAGTCGGCACAAGACTGAGCGGAATCCTGGCGCCATCCGAGTTGATTTCCGATTATCCGCAGATTGTCGGCGATCCCGCATCCAGTGCTGAATTCAAGGAAGGGAGCAATACAGAAATCATTCTTCCCTTCACACGTGCCCTTGGGCTTTATGCCATTTACGGACATTTCTTTTCAAAGGATCCCTCAATAGTCGATGGCACCGTCACAGGACTTGAGTTGGGTGCAGGAACGATTGTCTCCAATGGCTATGCCTGCTTTTCACTGCGCGGTGGTGCGACCATGCGACTGGGTCAGCGATTTCTGATTGATGCGGGGGTTGGATACAGCCTTCCGACGACTATCAGCGTCCGCAATCGCTATAAATATACAACGCCGGGAGGGTTGGCTGCTGATGTTGCCTTCGGCCTCCAGTTTTAAACTGTGCGTTCTTTTTGCAGGACTCGCACTATTCTCGTGTACCACGGTGCCGGCGGAAACAGCGACGGCGCAACAGCAGCGTATGTCGCGGGAGAGCAAGAATACAGCAAGCGAATTCAGAATTGCACCACCTCCTGCTTCACAGGAAGCAAACGAACGTGCCCAGCGCGAAACCGTCGAGCAAGTTCTCACCGGAGAAAGAAGTTCCGAGCTCACGGAGGTCAAACTACCTGCTTCGGTGATGGGGCTTGAGCCCGGGGATGTGACGGGTGACCCGATTGCGCAGTCGCGCGAGAGAGCTCGCTTGCAAAGGACGGATGCCGAGATAGCAGGAATGAGCGGTGCCGGTGAATTCGAGAAGAGGCTTGGCGATTTTGATCGTGTTTTGGGGGTCAGCGAAGAGGACAGTCGTCCGCTCAGCCCTAGCTTCACGGAATCAACAAAAAAAATTCGCCAGTTATTTTCAGTAAAACGCTACGAAGATGCTCTTGTCGAAACGAATGAGCTGCTGCTGCATTTTTCGAAATCAGCATTGCTGTGGACCATGAAGGGAACTCTACATCTCAGACTGAGTCAGTCTGATTTGTCGCTTTCTGCATACGAAAAGGCGTTTGACCTTGAACCGACCCCTCGTTTGCTCGCGCAGATCGAGCAACTCCGCAGAGTCATTTCAACTCGAGAAGGTTTGCGGCAAAAGAAGCTCGAGCAGCCCGCTCAAAATATAAAACCAGTCGACGGGAGGGTGCCATGATCAGCATTCTTGTCGGCCTGACCGCCTTTGCGTGGTCGCTCTGGTATTTGATCTTTCATGGCGGTGAAAAATTTGAGGGCTTCTGGGAGCCGTCGTCAGCCGTCCTGCTTGGAGTGGCACCAATTGCCGTGATGCTCATGTCACATAGTTTCATTGACTTCTTTGCAGGACTCCGCACTTTGCTGAGTCTTGCATTTTTGAATCAGAAAAAAGAAATGAATCAAATTTCCAATCAGCTTTCCACACTCAGTTATGCAGTGCGGACAGAAGGAATTGGAATTCTTGCAAAATACAAACCGCAAATCAGCAATCAGCTTTTCAAGGATGGAGTGACTCTCATTCTTTCCAGCTTCACCGCCGACGAAATCAGACACAATCTGATTGCAAAAATAAATACGAAGCAGACTCAGTTTGCCCATGCGGTCAGTCTGTTTGAAAGTCTTGGAAAGCTGTGTCCGGGCATGGGATTGCTCGGTACAATTGTCGGACTCGTCCAGATGCTCTCGCATATGTCGGAGCCAGCCAAGCTTGGTCCGTCAATGGCAATCGCCCTGCTGACGACTCTCTATGGGATCATTCTTGGCACTGTTGTCTACACTCCTATCTCTGAAAAGATAGCGATTTATGCTGAAAAAACGCTTCAACTTGACTTGATGATTCTTGAGGGAGTTCTTCTTCTCAAGGAAAAGAAATCACAGGCGCATCTCAGAGATGTTTTGAATACCTACTCGCAGGAGCAGACACAGGGCCGCACTGCGGCCGGCCTTTCGCAGAGTGATGGCAATCGTGAATTTCCTCCGCGCACCCGTGCGTCTCAGGGAGGGTAGCGAAAAATGACTCAGGAATCGTTCTTCAATTCAGTCGCCGGAATTTCAAAACGCAACAAAAAGAAAAATAAAGATTCGCTGTGGCTGACTTCATACGCCGATCTGACGACAAATATGCTTGCACTCTTTGTGTTGATGCTGTCCATGTCGCAGGTGAGCGCGCAGAAGTTTGATGTCGTATCGCAGGTGATGACTCGCCAACGGACAGATAGCCTTGATGAATTGAAGAAACAGATTGATTTTGAGATTGCCAACAAAGGTTTGCAGAGTTCGGTCGTCACTGAATTGGGTATGTCTGGTCTGATGGTTGAGTTTCTCGGCGGTGTTTTGTTTCGGCAGGGAAGTGATGAGTTAAGTGACTTTGCTGCAAAGGAAGCAATGCCGATTTTGCAAATTCTCCAAAAGACAGATCGCAAATATTTCCTCAGTTTTGAGGGACATACTGACGATGTCGGAGGCGATGACGTGAATTGGGCGCTGAGCAGCGCACGCGGGGTCGCGCTTCTGAATAAAATGCGTGAACTCAATGTTCCGCAGGAAAGGATGAGCGTTGCTGGATTTGGTTCCTCAAGGCCCAAATTTTCCATCGATGGAAAAGTGGGCGATGCGCTTGAACAGGCTCGTGCGGCGAACAGAAGGGTTGTCATAAGGGTATATCAGTGATGATGAGTCAGGTTGCAAACAAGAAGGCGGACGCAATGCGGAGGAGTGTAAAACTTTCCGTTGTCAGCTTTTTTTGCACCGCACTTACCTCGCTCATAGTGCAACTTTCCCCGAGTCCGTCGGCACTTGCATCCCAACAGATTCAACATGTTCAAGCGATGACACCTGCTGACCCTGAAAAGCTCAGATTCGATGAGGAAACAATTCAGCGTATTCGCACCCGACTTCAGTCAGACGTGACGAAGTATTGTCCGGACGGATGTACGATCTTGGGCGTAGATGTTGAAAGCCGCGAGCTCTTTGACACAAATTCAGCTTCACTTGGATTCGAGAGTGCGAATGCCGGACCAAGAACATTCTTGGTGAGCAGTGCCGTTGCCGAGGTTTTGGTTGATAACAGACTTGGCAAAAGCAATATCGAGAGAATTCGTGACGTGCTGCTCCGTTCGTCACGGCGTTACGGTGTTCCCCTTGAGCTGGAATTCACCAACGCTGCCCTTCCGGATCCTCCTCACGTTATCCGTGCAGAGGCCGAGGCCAAGGCAGAGGCAGTCACCCTGGTGAAGGGCTCCATTGAGAGAATTTTATCTGATTTTTGTCCTCTGGAATGCAGATTGCAGACGCTTGAGGTGAAAACTGTGAGGATTCCTCTCGAGGAGGCCCAGTCTTCGCTGATGCGCCGTGCTGTTGTCATCCGTGAGAGTAAACATGCACTGGTGGTTTCCGGTGTCACTGCGAGTCTGACTCTTGGATCCGAGATGGAGGAAAATCGCCGGCTGCAGATTGAAAACCTTTTGCGCGATCACCTCGACAACTATGGTCAGGGGGTGTTGAACGTCAAGCTGACCTCAATGCCTAAGGCAGCGTCCGAGCTGCAAAAGGATTCCGACGAATTGCGCAATGATCCTTGGGGACTGGAAAGATTGGGCCGATCACTGAGGATATTCCGCGAGTTCGCCAACACGAAGGAAGTGATTCGTGAACGCGACAGCATCAGTCGCGAAAGTGAGCGCGAGAAGCAAAGTGAAAGGGAACGCGAGCGGAACAGGGAGTCACTTTCCGAGAGGAGCAACTCATCGCAGTCTGTCGAATCCTCTCAGACAAAGGAAATGTCGGATACCCAAAAAACTCTCAGCGAAAACGGACTTCAGGAATTTTGGACCAGAGACAGAGTGCTCTTATTTGCTGGTGTCTTTGCCGTTCTTCTTCTGGTCGGGGCACTCGCTCTGCGTTATGTTCTGACCAGCAAGCAGGTCCAGCATCTCATTTCTGAAGGCCGTGGCGTTCAAGGCGCGCAGGCGGATTTTGGTGACGAAGTAGCCATA
>JBEDKY010000105.1:0-11252 GCA_041171905.1 Pseudomonadota bacterium | reverse complement strand
GAATTATCGGTGCCGTATTCGGCCCGAGCGAATTTTCTTCACCGTAGGGAGCGCTTTGTTCGCCATAGGTGTAGGGCGCCTTTTCGTCCCATTGGCTGCGCGGAATGATATAGCCCACCTGATCATTGGTGAGTCCGAGAATCATGTTCATTTGCCCCTTCATGGCAGAACGCAACGGCGGGACTTCGACTGGTGCGCTCAAATTAAAGTCATTGCCTGCTGGAACTTCGACACCGCCATTGGCGATTTCGGGATAAAGTTCCCCGGGTATGGTTGCAATCCATGTATCGCCCACTTGAAGCAGTCCGACTTCGCTGCGTGTTTTGAAGCCAAGTTCAAATTTTCTGCGAATGATGCGCAGCAGCGCCGCTGCGCGGAACTTAATGTTGTCCACTGGTAGCAGAATAGATTTTGCAGTCCATTTGAGTGTTGAATCCTCAACCTCGGTTTCCTCTCCAGCGGCAATGCCGTCCAGAACTGCTTCCGACACCCGATAGCCGACGGCACGCGCTTTCTCAAAACTCGGAGTCAGCAGGGTTTGTTGGAGGATCGCATCTGTGACCGGAGTCGAGTCCAGAGTCGTCATCAGCCCGCCGAGTGCGCCGCTCATGAAAACGACCTGACCACCGACGCCATTTTTGAGCGTCGCACCGTCATAAACGATTCCCTTTTCGATTCCTTCGCGCAGGTAATGAACATAGTCCGAGGTGATCGCTGTATTGGCATTCCAGAGAACTTCGGGATGATTCGACCAAGTGACGAGCATGCCGAGCGTTTGATCTGAATCCACTTTGCTGAAGCGCAGGACGCTGACGTCGGAGTCAAAGACCTGCGGCATGCGCGTGTCGACAACAACGTCTGCCCCCACGTTGCGCAGCTGCATACGATGCAGGCGGGCGGGTTCAAGACGAGCCAATGCCTCACGGATGGCTTTGGCAGTCTGACTCTTTACGAGCGCAAGGTACTTGGCATTCACGCCAGTCTTTGTCAGGGAAGGGCCCCAAATTCCGATGAGGTCGGGCGCCTCGTGATTGTGGGTCGATGAAATGATGACGAAATCAAGCCCGAGTTCTTTTTGCACTGCCGAGCGAATGTCTTGAATGTCGTTGTGCATGAAGCCAATGGCATCCAGCCCGACCATGACACCTTTTTTGTTGCCATTGCTCAAGGCCACAGCACTGGCGAAAAGATCATCATGAACAGACTTTGCCTGTCGCTTTTGACCGAATCCGGCGATCCAGATCGGGTTTCTGGGATCGTTGATGTTCGGAGTGATACTCTCGCGGGCAAAACCCGCCAATAATGAACCGCGCTCGGGTGTTTCTTCTTGCGCGTATGCTATCATGGGGACTGAAAGTGACAGCGCAATCGCTGCTGATTTCAACAGTCGAGAGCGTGTGACAAAACTTTTAAATCTACGCGCCCAGAGATCGGAGCCGGACATATGCAGTTCTCCCTGAAAATGAATGTGGACCACAGCATACCTGAACAAAGTCAGGTTTCCACCCATGGCTTATTACGTTTGCGTCGATGTGCAGCACTTTTCGTTTGTGCAGGTCTCACTTGCCTTGTGCCTCAGCAAGGAGCTGCGGGAGAATTCAAAGTTGGTCTGGCACAAATAGATATCAGTACGCGTGCAACCATTCCGATGGGTGGCTACGGCACTTTTTTTCTCTCCACTCCGCGAATGAATGGCAACGGAATTCACGACCCGCTTTATGCGGCGGCTGTTGTTTTTGAGTCGGCCGCAGGAGAGCGTGCCGCAATACTTGCGGTCGATGCCGTCGGTTTGTCTGCCACTCAGATTTCAAGAATCGAGGTCAAGGCGCGTGAAGCAGTTGATGCAAATTTGCATCTCATCGTTTCAGCCAGTCACACGCATCATTCCCCCGATACTCTCGGATTGTGGGGTTCTTTGCCCAAATCAGGACGCAATCCACGCTACGCAGAGCAACTCGAAACTGCGGCGGTTCAGGCTGTGCGCGACGCATTTGCACGACTGCAGCCAGCACGCATGACAAAACGTGTCGGCAGGCATCAGAATTCAACATCGGCGCTGAGCAATCCGGCCGAAGTGCAGGACTCTTTTGTCTCGCTGTCGTTTTATTCGTCGGACAACGAAAACCTTCTCGGAACCTTCACGCAGTGGGGCGCGCATCCGACCGTTATCGGGATGAACAACAACACTCTGTCGTCCGATTTTATAGGCGGATTTCGCAAGACTATGGAACAGCTCGCCGGCGATGTTCCTCATCTTTACGTGAATGGCGTTGTTGGAAAGGTGTATCCGATTATTCCTCCGGTCGGTGATCCGACGGTGATTGATGATTTATTCCCCGAGGGTGACAAGGATCCCGATATCAAGGATGAATATAAAAATGCCTCGACAGTCGGGTTTCGCCTCGCACAGTCGGTTACCTCTGTGGCGGAGGAAGAATTGCCCGAGTCCGCGGCGGGTGTGGGCGTCTGTCACGTGCCGGTGCGTTTTGCTGTCGATAACAAGCTTTTCCGCTTGGCGAGCAATCTGCGTGTTGTGGAAACCAAGATTCGCGATAACTTTATTTCATCGCGCGTGAGTGTAGTCTCGGTCGGGAACCTCGATTTTGCCTCGCTTCCGGGGGAGGTCTTCCCTAAAGTCATCCGCAAGCTCGATTCTCAGACAGACTCCGGCCGTCAGACGATTTGGATGGGACTCGCGCAGGACTGGCTCGGCTACTTTGTCGATGCCGAAGATTACGATAATGGAAATCTCAAGTATTGGACTGACCTGTCCGTGCACCGTGACGGCGCGAAAACTCTTCTTGCCGGTTTGAATCAGGCATTCCGGAAAGAAGGATGCCGAAATTTTGAGCCTATTGATTAGTCCACACGACGCTCCATGTCACGGCTGTAAGGGTTTTGCTGTCAAAGGAGTATTGCCGTGATTCTCTCGATGGAAAATTCAAACGCAAGTTTGCAAGACTATGGCATTCAGATTCCGTTGCTCGCGGACCGTTACACGCGCACGCTGTCTGCACTTACAGAACATCCAGAGCTTGGACATCGTGCAGGGGAATGGCTGGTGAATGCTGATCTGCAGCCGTTCACTCGCGAACAGTTGATGCGCGTGCACAACAAAGCATACGTCGACGGTCTGCTTTCCGACAATCCACTCAGGGTGATGGGTGAGGTTTTTGAATTCATCGATGCCGACGGCAGTTTCAACGAGCGTTATGTGGCGAGTCCTGCAAACAGACCTATGTCAGAGCTCGTGCAAAAGCGGCTTGCTCATGCAGCCGGAACTCTTCTGGCTTGTGAAATCGCCTTGGATAGAAAGTTTTGTTACTTTCTCGGCGGTGGCGCTCATCATGCAATGACGCATGGCGGAAGAGGCTTTTGTCTCGTCAACGACATCATGATTGCAATTCGCGATCTGCAGAGCCGCAAAAAGATCAGTCGTGTTTGGGTCATCGATTTGGATGCGCACAAGGGCGACGGCACGGCCGAAATCACTCTTCAGGATGAAAGTGTCCAGACTCTCAGCATCCATATGCAGAAGGGCTGGCCGCTCGATGAAGCGCCCTTGGATGACCATGGACAGCTCAAGAGAAGTTTTTGGCCGAGCGCTGTGGATGTTCCTGTACCAGAGGGAGCAGAGGCTCAATACTTGGAGCTGCTTCGCTGCGGGATGCGCCAGCTTGAGCTGGGAGCCGGCGGTGCTCTTCCGGACTTGGCGTTGGTTGTCGACGGTAGTGATCCCTACGAGAAGGATGTTCTAAAGAGTGCTTCGCTGCTCAAATTGAACTTGGAACAGTGCGTCGAGCGGACCATGTTTGTCTTTGAATGGCTGCGCCAGCGGGGCATTCCACAGGCCTATGTCATGGCTGGCGGCTATGGTCCCGAGAATTGGCGCGTGCATGCTGGTTTCTTGAAGGAGGCACTCAGACGAATTTTCTGAGCTGCGCAAGCAGGCTCGTCAGTCGCGTTTCAAGTTGACCCGCACTGCGTAGATCTCGCCAACCGGAATGATGAGAAAGCGGATTTTGTTCGCCGAAGAATCGCTGAAACCGACACACGCAGATGCCTGCTGAACATTGACAAATCTGACGCCGCGCATGCTGATGCACTCTTTGTCTGCGGAGTGCAGACTTTGGGTTTCGCCGAAAACACCAAGGTTCTTCGGAAGAGTTGTGTGCCTCTGGCCAAAGAAGTTGACCGACGGAGATACACCCAGCACGCTTGTGATATTTCTGTCAGTCGCATTTGCGCAATCAATTTCATTCTTGGTTTGTTCGAGCAGTTTGGGCAGACTCAGCAGTCCGAACAGTGCATTGATGACCTGCAGGGAATGAATTTTTTTGGGTCCGGACATCGCAGTTACGGGGCCGGTGCATTTTACGAGGCCTTTCATAAAACCTCGACCATCAGCATCTATTTCGATTTTAACCCGCCATAGAGCGTCTTTCAAAGAATCAGCTTGTGTGTGCACGGCTTTGCGTTGACCGTTTTCCTCATTCGATGACCAAACTTCCGTTGCCTGCCACGTGCCGATAATGTGCAACGGCTTCTGTGATTTTTGCAGTCCGCTTTGCGCCTCGGAATCAAGCTCCCGCGGGTGACAAGCTGCAATGAGTGCGATCAATAGAAGAAGTTTGTTGAAACGCATAGCCTGAACTCCCCTCCAAGGCTGCTGTTTGATTAGCAAGGAGTGTACCGTTGAAAAGTGTAATTATTTCTTGTTTTTATCTGTTTAGAAGATGTCTAGGATTCAGACACGGAGCCTGTTGTACAAGTAAAAATTGAGCACTCATCAACCCGCCGTCGCAGGAGCAGAGCCGCACATCATTTGTCCGTTAATACTTGCCATAAAAATCGGGAATAACAATTGTTTATTAGTTTGTGTAAATCTTCTGTGCTTCTTTGCCGATACCGTGACGTCGTTTTTTTTTGAGGATGTACAAATGTTAAAGCTGCTCGGTCTGCTTGCCACTGCTTTGATTCTCGTCAGCTGCAAACCAGCAGCACCGAACGATTCCAAAGAAGCCTCCATCACGCCGCGCGGCAAAGTTGTTGGCAAGTGGCTGGCAACGCTGAGCATCGGCGGCAAGGGTTTTGGAAAACAGCCGACAGAGTATCTTGCGGACGGCCTCAAGAGTGTTTTCCTGGGTGAGGTTGGTGGAAGTTACAAGTTGGCCTTCGACCTTTCGGACCAGTCGAGCTGGGAACCGAGCAAAGCACAGATCCTGAATGAGTTTTCCAAATTGCGGAGAAGCATTTCAGAATTCAAAGCAAAAAACCCCAACGCACCCACGATGATTGTCCTCGGTTTAACGGGACATGGCTTCAGTCAGCAGGCATTTAAAGAACTTAATTCGGGGTATATGTATACAATTTCCAAAGGGAACAGCGAAACGAAAACTCCTGCCGAATATTTTACGGGGACGGAGCTTGCCGAGTTGGTCGCCTCGCTCGGAGCCGAAGAAGTGCTGATGTTTGTGCAGAGCTGCGCCAGCGGGAACCTCAGCAATGTTGAGTTCATGAACAAGTACGCACGCGTCTTGGCAACCGAGACGGCGCGCAAAAAGACAAACATTGCGGTCATCACGCCTGTCAGTGAAGTGATTATCAGCCTTAGTTCCACGTTTGAAAATGCTCTTCGGAAAGCTTTCATAAAGTCCGTGCAAGGCAAAAATGACGTCGCAACCTACGCGGAATTCAAAGATGCGTTCGTTCGCGCTGTGTGCGAAGACCCGCAATATTACCCGCGGTCACAAATCAAGAGTCTGGAGGCGGTTCAGGCATCCGTGGAACTCCTCGACTGGGAGACGCTGGAGGGTATCGATCCGCAGTTCTACGAATCGATCGATCCGAATCTTCCGCTCGTTCTCACGCTCAAAGGCCTTCCGAAATACCAACGTGGCCAGTTGACCTTTCCCAACCGTTTGGCACCTTCAAACAATGTGGCGGTCAGTGAGCAGACCCGCAAAATTTGCTCGGACAGGATTTCCTCGCGTGCAAAGGTCTTCACGTCACTCGAGCAGCAGCGGCAGGCGAATCTCAAGGAGGTCAAAGCATGCAATTCGGCAACTGACCGAAGCAAATGCATCATCGATGTGGTCCGCCGCAAACATGGAGTTCCAGATATTGACCAAGTAGATCCTCCGCAGCCTAAGGTCGACGAGGTGACACCTGAGAAGACACCCGTGCCGAAGCCATCTCCCGTCCGCAGGTGAGCAATTTTCCTGCCGTGTTCTGTGTTGCGTAAACCGAGAGCGTTTTTTGGGTAATCTTGTCTGTTGGCCGAAATCAGGTTACCCAAATTAGTCTAGTTTGCATGCAAACATAACGCCTCGCACAACCAAACACAGCAGGAATGGTGGGCTCACGATGTCAGGGAATGCGATTTCTCCCAAAAGAACTGAAAATTATCCGGAATGGTATCAGGAAGTCATCAAGGCCGCTGATCTTGCGGAAAATTCGCCGGTGCGCGGCTGCATGGTCATTAAGCCTTGGGGATATGCGCTTTGGGAGAACATGCAGGCAGTGCTCGACGGCATGTTCAAAGAAACCGGACATGTGAATGCATATTTTCCCTTGCTGATTCCCCTCAGCTTCCTCGAGAAGGAAGCAGAGCACGTCGAGGGTTTTGCCAAAGAGTGCGCCGTGGTGACTCACCACCGTCTCAAGGCCGGACCCGACGGCAAACTGCGTCCCGACCCAACCAGCCAGCTCGAAGAGCCGCACGTGATTCGCCCGACGAGCGAAACCATCATTGGCCACATGTATGCCAAATGGGTCAAGTCGTATCGTGATTTGCCCATTCTCATGAACCAGTGGTGCAACGTGATGCGCTGGGAAATGCGCACGCGTATTTTTCTGCGCACGTCTGAATTCCTCTGGCAGGAAGGGCATACAGTTCATGCGAGCGAGCAAGAGGCGCGTGCCGAAACTCTGAGAATGCTCGATGTGTACGAGAAGTTTGCTCAGGAATATATGGCGATGCCGGTCATCAAGGGAACCAAGACTCCCGACGAGCGTTTCCCCGGTGCCGTCGAAACATACACGATCGAGGCACTCACTCAGGATAAAAAAGCACTTCAGGCGGGCACGTCACACTTTTTGGGACAAAACTTCGCGGAAGCTTCGGGAATCAAGTTTCAAAACAAAGATGGCGTTGTCGAGACTGCGTGGACGACATCCTGGGGTGTGTCGACGCGCCTCATCGGCGGTCTGATTATGACCCACTCCGATGACGACGGGCTCGTGCTGCCACCCAAACTCGCCCCTTGTCATGTGCTCATCATTCCCATCTACCGAGACGAGTCTGAGCGCGCTACAGTGATTGAGTATGCCGAGAAACTGCAGAAGGAATTGCGCTCGCAGGCATTCGACGGCAGGCCCGTGCGCGCCAAAATCGACGACCGCGATATGCGCGGTGGCGACAAGGCGTGGCAGGCCATTAAACAGGGTGTGCCGGTGCGCGTTGAGATTGGTCCGCGCGATATTGCCAAGAATGAAGTTTTCGTCGGTCGGCGTGATTTCAAGCCCAAAGAAAAGTCGAGCGTGGCGTTCGCGCAATTTGTAGAAACACTGCCCGCTGTGCTGAATGAAATTCAAAATAATCTTTTTGAAAGAGCGAAGCAGTTTCGCGATTCGAGCATCGTCAAGATCAACAGCCTTGCCGAATTCGACTCTTTTTTTGCGACAAAAGGCGATCAGGAACACGCTCCTGGCTTTGCTGCGGTTCACTGGAATGAGGCTGCCATTGGCCACGAGGCATTCGCGCGCCTCAAGGTGACACCCCGGTGCATTCCTTTGGATGGAGCGGAAGAGGCAGGCACGTGTATCTTTACGGGCTTGCCCTCGAAAAAACGCGTTCTTTTCGCAAAATCGTATTGATATTTCTCAGCCCATTCCGGTGATTCGACGGCTTGTTTCCCAAAGGTTCTTGGCCATGGAGTCATTGAATGCAAGCGAAGAGGGCTTTGCCTCCGAGCAGTTTTTGAAATAGCGCCCCGTGACCTGCGAGACTTGTGATTCTGAAGCAAGAAACAGTGAGGTGCGAGCGCCTTTTTCAGGTGAGATAAAAAAAGGTCTGGCAAGATTGAACAGAGTTCCAAGGAATCCCCAGTCGCCTTGCGTTCCAAAGCCGGTGCGCACCACACCGGGGTGCAGACAGTTGACGGTGATCTCCGCGGGGTTCAGCTGCGCGGCGAGTTCTCGGGTGAAAAGGATGTTTGCCAATTTGCTGAGCCCATAAACCTCCATGGGCTTGTAGGGGCTGTTCTCGAATTGCCAATCGACGGTTTCGCCTCGCACCGCACGGTGGGCCTCGGAGGCGACGTTGACAATCCTCGATGCTTGCTTCGATTCGGCTGTGCCTTTTTTCAGCAAATCTAGAAAAAGATGGCTCATGACAAAGTAATTGAGGTGGTTTGTGGCGAACGTCAGCTCAAGCCCATTTTCGGTCGTGCGTCGTTCGCCAAAAATAGCACCCGCGTTGTTGACCAAAATGTCGAGTCGGCCGAATTTTTCTTTCACATCGGCATGTAGTGTCTGCATTTCATCCATGTTCGTCAGGTCAGCGGTGAAAAGTGAAATAGCTTTTAAGCCGGACGCTTTTTTGATTTCTGCGACAGCGACCTCGCCTTTGGAGCGATCGCGACAGACTGCTAGGACAGTTGCACCAGCCTTAAGCAGACCCGAAGCCGTTTCGCGCCCGATTCCCGAGTTGGCGCCCGTAACAAGACAGATACGTCCTTTGAGTGTTGATTGTTCAGTGGTCATAGGGAAGACGCTCTCCCGCATTTTGTGTTGTGTTGCGACACTGTATGTCGCAGAGTCCTGCGATTTAATTTACCAGAAAGCCTTGCTTGTGTAGTTTGGCGGTCAATTCATCGCCATCGTTTTTGACACCCGCGGAGGACCAGATCATGAGGCTGCTGCACACATCCGACTGGCATCTGGGTCAGGATTTCTACAAATTCGACAGATCATTCGAACACCGGCGATTTCTTGATGGTGTCTTGGCGACTCTGGTTGATGAGAAAATCGATGTTCTATTGATTGCCGGCGACGTTTTTGACGTCTCAAATCCACCGGCATCAGCTCAGCGGATGTTTTTTGAATTTCTTGCAGAAGCCAAGCGACGTGTTCCGCATCTTCAAACGGTGGTGATTGCCGGAAATCACGATTCCGGTGCGCGTCTAGAGGCTCCTGCCGAGCTGCTGCGCAACTTTGCAGTCACTGTTGTTGGGCGAGTCGTCAGCACACCCCAGGGTATAATGTCTGCCGAACCGTTCCTTGTGCCTTTGTTTTCCACTTCCGACAGCAGCAAACCTGCTGCGGTGTGTCTTGCTGTGCCGTTTTTGAAAAACGCGGATGTACAATGGTCGGATCAGAATTGTTCTTATCCCGAGGCTGTCGTCCGTTGTTATCGGCAGGCCATTGCTGAAGCGAAGGCAAAATTTGGCGATGAACTTCCGCTCATTGCCCTTGGACATCTGCACGCACGCGGCGGTCAAAATTCCAAAGATTCGGAGCGACCCATCATCATAGGCGGAGAAGAATCCGTTCCACTGGCTGAGCTCGCAGATGAACTTTCATATATTGCGCTTGGGCATCTTCATCTTGCGCAAGAGGTCTCCGGCCGTGCACACATCCGATATTCCGGAAGCCCGCTGCCGATGTCGTTTTCCGAAATCAACTATGCCCATCAGATGGTGGTGGTTGAACTCAACGGCGAACGAGAAATATCACTCAAACAGATTCGCATAGCACGTCCTGTCGAGTTCCTGCGCTGCCCGTCGCGAGCACTCGGCATTGACGAGGTGCTGACGGAACTTTCGTCACTTGAGTATCCTTCTGTCGAGGTTCAGCAACAACCTTATCTGGAAGTGCCGGTGAAACTCTCGGGTCCGGTGCCTGAACTGCGCAATCAAATAGAGACTGTGCTGAAGAATAAAAACGTGCGGCTCGTCAAGGTTTCTCCGCAGCGATCACAGGAAGCCGAAGACTCTCCGGCAGGAAAACGCGATCGTCCCATCGGTCTTGATTCGCTGCGCAGCCTCGATCCGCTGACGGTGATGAGTGACTTGCACCAAAGAAAATATCAATCCAGGCCGGACGACGAATTGCTGAGGGCATTTCAGGAAGTGCTCATCGGCGTTTCACTGGAAGGTGCGCAATGAATAACTTCAATCGCATCTACAGTCGTGAGGGGAATGGGCAATGAAAATACTGGCCCTGCGCGGGGAAAATATTTGCTCTCTGCAAGCCCGTTTTGAAATTGATTTTACCTCAGAGCCGCTGGCTGGAGCTGGCTTGTTTGCCATCAGCGGTCCGACAGGAGCGGGCAAGAGCACTCTGCTCGACTGTATTTGTTTGCCTCTTTATCACGTCACTCCACGACTCGTATCTGCTCCGCAGCGCGAGGTATCGGTCCCTGATGCTGCCGGTGAAATCAGTGTCAGTGATCCGCGCAATCTTCTCCGCAAGGGCGCTCAATCCGGATTTGCCGAAGTGGATTTCTGCGGAACAGACAAAAAACGCTATCGTGCGCGCTGGGAAGTCACGCGTGCCCGCGGACGTGAGGATAAACGCGGAAAGTTGAAGAAGGTTGAGGCAAGTCTGTTTTCATTGAGCGAGGACAAACTGCTGTCGAACTCTGTTCAAGAAATCAAACCCATGGTTGTCGCCAAAGTTGGTCTGACCTTCGCCGAATTCACCCGCTCCGTGATGCTTGCACAAAACGAATTTACCAGTTTTCTCAAGGCGGGCGAGAACGAAAAGGCAGCTATTCTTGAAAAATTGACCGGAGTCGATGTTTTCTCAAAAATTGGTAGCAGCATTTACAGGACCAACGATGCATATGAGCAGCAGCTCAAGGTTCTGCAGACGGTCAACGAACAGACCGTCATTCTGAGTGACGAGCGGCGCACCGAGCTTCTGGCGCTCGTGCAGCGAATCCAAACAGAAATTCAACACCACAGGAATGCGAGCGATCTGCTCAACTCCGAGTTGCAGGCTTTTCAATCGATGCAGCAGCTCAAAGACAAAAAGACTGCAGATGAGATTCGAGAATCGGGTCTCATTGCACAAAAATTGAAGGTCGAAGAACGCTGCATTCAGGTCGAAAAAAATCTTGCAGAACTGAATTCAATCCGTATGCAGAGCGCGCCCGACATCGATCGTGCGCGCGAGATCGACGTCCGTTTGGCTGCCCAAGCTGACGAGCTGAGTCGAGTGAAGGAGCAGTGGCAGAAGAAATTGAC
>JBEDKY010000104.1:0-4213 GCA_041171905.1 Pseudomonadota bacterium | reverse complement strand
TTGTTTACGGGGATGGATTGCAAAAGCTTTCCGATCTCCCCAAATCCTCTCCAGACTATCGAACTGCGGCCGAAGAAGCCTTCAAACGGATGCGAGGAGATGTTGCTGCATGCCGTGCGATTGCCCCAAACACAACAGCTCAAACCGTAACCGACTACGCGGCGACGGATGGCAACTTTTACTATGTTGTGAATCCGTGTGTCAGCCAGGCCGCTTCAGCCACAAGCAAGCAGGGCTGCAGCTACGACTTGGAAATAACTCCGAGCATCGAATACCGAAACACCAGAACTGCCAATGAAATTGCAGTTCTTTCAGAAATGATGACAGCGGAAGGTAGGTTGTACGGGAACTTCAACAGCATGCGCCGCGCTGCTGAAGAGGCAAATGAATCGTTGACGCTCTGCACTCTCAATGAGGCGATTAGAAGGGCAAGCCAAGCGCAACTTTTCGGGCTCATTAAACTGGTGAGTGGACTTGTTCTCACGCCGGTGGTCAATGGTCTGATGGCAGGTGTTGGAACGGCGCTCAATGGTGCGATCAATAAACTCCTTGAAATGGCGGCGCCGCAACAAATCACACAGGTCGAGTGTCCCGAAGCCCGATCGAAAATGGAGTTTTATACTCAGCTGCAGGGGCAGACGGTTGAGCTTGCAAAAGGAGTTCTGGAAGCACGCAACAAATTGTCGGAACTGGACAGCCAATACGCGAGCGTCGAGAAAGAACTTGCCACATTAAAAAGCAATCAGAAGTAAAGGCGTCAAACCAGCCATTGTTCGGTTGACGCTTACTTTGCCGCATTGATAAATTCAAATTGTTACTTTTTTGAAAACTGTCGGGTGTTGCAAACAATCCACGGAGGGATTCAGGTTGCATCCAACTCGTTTGTCATCTGTTGTGCGTGTGGGCGCCTGCATTCTTGCAGGTGCCGCAATCGCCGTCTCGTGCGGCCGACACACCAACGAAACATTTCAACACGATTCTCAGCTGCGAATTTTCAAAAAATCAAAGTTTCAACAGGGTCTAACTTTCCTCGACCAGCGTCTTCATGACAAATCCATGGTTGGAGATGAAGCCACGCGCGCACGCCGCTGGCGCCTGCAGTGGGATCCAGGAAAATGCACGAGTCCCAAGGGGCCCGCGCTGCAAATCACCACAGAGCTCGACTCCTTCGACCACCGAAATGCGTACTGGCTTTCGTGGCTCAGCATTCAAGCATACCGGCGCATTGAAGCAGCCGATCAGCTTCAAAAACTCGGACTGTCGCAGATTGATTTTCTAGATGACCAGTCGACAAGCTTTCAGGCCTTCGTCGGCTCCAATGAAAAGTATGTCGTGGTGAGCTTTGCCGGCACGTCGGATGTCGTCGACTACCTCACCGATGTCACCTTTGCCAGCAAGCCAGAACCGTTCCCCGGCATCCCCGGCCGAGTTCACACTGGTTTCGTTAATGTACTTGAAAAAAGCTGGCCACAATTGCTTGAGCTCGTCAAAAAACACAATGGCGCGCAAAAACCGGTCATACTGACGGGTCACAGCTTGGGCGGTGCACAGGCAGTGCTGAGCGCAACGCGACTCGCATTGCTCGGTTACAAAATCGACTCGCTGTACATTTACTCTGTGCCGCGCGTCGGCGACAAAAACTATGCTCAATTCGTCTCACGTCTTTTTCCCAATCGGATTTATCGCTTCGTCAACAATGAAGACGTCGTTCCACGGCTACCACCGCCGCGCGTCGCAGCAGAAAATTTCAGCCGTATTTTCCCTGAAGAATCGCGCGAACCCGTGCGCACTGTCTTCGAAACTCTCGATTACGCTCATGTGGGTCAGCTGTTGATGCAGGACAGCAAAGGTGAGCTTTCTGCGCCACGCGAATACACGGAAGACGAAGATACGGCTTACTGGGACGAAGTCATTGGCCGCAGCAAAGGACGCTCGGTGCCCGCCATGGTGTTTGCAAATTGGCGGATGCTCTTTGACCACATACCTTTTGCAAGCCATTGTCAGCTGAAGGCGCCAAAGTCCGTGTTTTCGAGCTCAACAACCTACATCAGTGAATGACGGGTCATTTTATGCCGACACTCCCGATAAAATATAAATTGTCCGCGGCAGTTCTTGGTATCTTTGCGCTCTCCGCGTGTGTGACCAGCGGTAGCAAGGAAGGTGAGGAAGAACCTGTCAACACTGCTCCCGTCACGCCCGCGCAAATTTCGCCTGAAGAATGCGTCAACTACGTGCAGCTCAAGCGTGATGCGGATTATCTGTGTGAACTGGCCGATGGCAGTACACGCCAATTGAAGGAAGGCGAACGCAGAACAACACCGCTCAGCCGTGAAGAGATTGAGCGTGTGATGATAGCCAACCGCGAAGACACTGAACTTTGCTTCGAAACCATTCTTGCAAAAGAAGAGAAAGCCGAAGGCAAACTTTACATTAGCTTTGAAATTGAGGCGGACGGAAAAGTTGCGAACGCCCGCTACAACACCGAACGCTCCACCTATAAAAATGAAAAGCTCGCAAATTGCTTTGTTCAAAAAGCAAAGAACTGGCGTTTCCCCGTTCTTCGCAGCGATGAGTTGCTTGAAATCAATTATCCGCTGGTGAATTCGATCAATCCTGACGCATCTGCGTCAGAGCAGGCTGCGCCTGCCAAGAAGTAAGCTCACGCTGCGCTGTTCAGAAGGCCGTATGTCGAGTGCCATCAATCTATAATTGTTCAGGGTGCGCGTACCTTGAATTTTCTTCGGCTGACCATACCATTTTCATCGGACGCGGCGACCTCGTGATCTCCTAGCTCCGGAACCCACCAGAGACGTTCATGTGCGGTTGTGCTGCCTAAAAATTTTCCATTGACAAACCAACTGACTTGCTCAGATTCGGGTGGGAGCTCGGCTTCCAGGGCAATCTTTTGCTGACTCGGATCGATTCCGCTCATTAAAAGTACGACTTGTCCCTCTTCGGGAGATTTGATTTTTGCTTTTTCATTTCCACCGCGCCGTGTACAAAAATCCGCAAGCTTCGGCGACTCGGGCAGATTTTGTGCTGTATCGGCAAGCCACCGGCGGACGTCCGTGGGAAGCCTGAGAAAGCTCCGCGTCTCATATTTCCGGCCCAAGCGGCACATGGGTGTCAGCGCTTTTTGCGTGCGAATGTCGACATCCACATGCACATGGTAAGGGCATGAACCCACGGGCAATCTGTCGTTGAAGGCAAGCACGGTGCGTTTCTGCTCACAGGCCTCTCCGGCCGGCATTCCCGAAAAGGCACACACCTGCAGATGTCCGATGTTGGGAGGAATCTTTCCTGTTGCGGCCGTCCCATCACGTCCATCCAAAGCTTCAAGAAGATCAAAAAGCAGTGGTGCAGCTGTTTCGGATCCGACCAATGCGGAACTCGATGAGTTGTCGAAATTCCCAAACCAGACGACTGCGGTGTGTGCCTTGCCGTATCCAACCGCCCACGCATCTCGTTGTCCGAAACTGGTACCCGTCTTCCAGCGCACGCCTCCGGTTTCATTGCTCACGTTGCGCCGATTTGGAAAATCAGGCCGGTCACGAATCACAAGAGTCTGCGAGGTGAGCCACGTTGCTCCCGAATCAAATATCGCAACCGGCTTCATAAGCGGAGTGCCCTCGCGTGAGCTCAGCCAGCGCACCGGCAGATATTCTCCTCCGCGCGCAAGGGTCGCATACACTCCGGCAATTTCTTCGGCTGTGATTTCAATGCCACCGATGATTGCCGACAATCCATAGTAACCCTGCAGTTCTTTCGGACTGCGCACTCCCATCCGCCGCAGGGTTGTCAGCAACTCTTCCACTCCAACCTTGTTGAGCAGATTGACGAACGGAATATTCAAGGAATGTGCGAGAGCGTCTTCCATAGCAATCAATCCGTTGAACTTTTGATCGAAATTTCTGGGTGAGAATCCACGAAAATTAACCGGCACGTCCGGTACCAGCGTTGACGGCAAAAACAGACGCTTGTCGAGACCCATCGCATAAAGAACCGGCTTCAATGTGGAGCCGGGCGAGCGTTCCACCCAGAATCCGGCAATCTGCCCTCCGTGTGCACGATCCCAGAAATCAAAATTTCCAACGGCGGCTCTGACCTCGGCACTTCTGCTGTCCAACACGAGGATTGTCGCATTATGAATTTGCTTTTGAGAGAATTCATGGCGCCGCGCTTCAAGAAGACTCTCGGACAAACTCTGGATTCC
>JBEDKY010000103.1:0-6317 GCA_041171905.1 Pseudomonadota bacterium | reverse complement strand
AGAAGGACGATCTCTGGTACACATTAGAAATCTTCCAGACGTCGCCAGAGATAGGCAGCCTTCAAATGGTTGATGAACTCGTGCTCGGTGAATCAAGCACCGGACGCTCCTTCCCGCTCCTTTCGGCGAGTGCCATGGTCTTCGACAGACTTGTTGCCACGGTTTACTGGAATGACATGCAGTCGGCGATCAAGGTGAACATCGCAATGCAAAATGGATTCGCAGCGAAGGCATTGTAAAGCAACTTCGCGGCATACCCGATCTCAGGGACCTCATGGCGCATCTGAACCCGCATCTTGATTGAGATCTAAGGGCTCGGGAGCCGCAATCCAAAACACATCATTCGAACACGACTCTGGCCCTTTTTCCCATCACCGCCGCAATTTCAGCGATGCTGGCCACGGTGAGATTTGCCTCTCCTTTGAGGAGCCCTGATGTTTGGCGACTGCTTGTATCTAACCTGCGCATTATTTCATTCAATCCGATTTTTCATGTAACTGGCAACCGCGCTGGAAACGCTCTTTTGCAGCTCACTTGAGAAGACCAACATGACGAAGTCGGAATTCCAAATCAGATTCGCTCAAACCTCTTTGGCAACACTCCAAGGACTCCTCATCGCGTCTGTACTTCACCTCATCGCGTCTGTACTTCACCTCCCCCGCCGGCCTCGACTCTAAAGAAAAATCGCACCGGCCTCGCGCCCCGCGGCTCCGCTGCCACCGGCGCGCCGCGCTCCCCCACACAAAGGATCTCCCTCATGACGCAATGGAAAGGCATCATCCTCGCAGGCGGCTCGGGCACACGCCTCCATCCGCTGACCAAAGCCATCTCCAAGCAGATCCTTCCCGTTTACGACAAACCGATGGTCTACCAACTGCCCAGTACACTCATGCTCGCCGACATGCGCGACGTTCTTGTCATCTCCACCCCACACGATCTCCCGCTCTTACAACGCCTGTTCGGCGATGGATCGCAGTGGGGATGAAATTTGTAAACAGATTTAAAATTAGCCCCGATAGAGCGGCTTGTACTGAGAAACTTCCATAGATTTTGCAATGGATAAGCTCAGGATTGTGGAGTTCAAAAACTCCTTGCGCAGCAACTCTTCAACTGCCTTTAAAGTTCCACCGCTCGTCTGCACGTCATCAATCAAAATAAAGACAATGTCATTCTGAGTATCAATTTTTTCAACTTCATCCGAGACAAGTGCGAGTGTATCAAGTTGTTCTTTAGCACTCCGATTCCTCTTTTCAGCTTTCGTTTTCGTTCTCACCACAAGCTCACTTGAGGATATCGAATTTGCTGCCGCATAACTGAGGACAATCTTTTCAACGAACAACTGACACCGGTTGTCCCTGTTTTTTCGCTTCGGCATTTTTGCCTTGTTGTACGGAACACTTGAAAAATTCGGATCACTCTTGGCAATTGAACTGGGCACTGGAATCAAAACTGCCCGTGCCCGCCCAATGATCAGAAGCGCTTGTTTAATCAATTCAATGAAGGGTTTGACAAAATAACCAATCGCCGAGTCGCTACCCTCTTTAAAATCGAGAATTTGTGGCGAATAAGTGCTACGCCACTGATCATCATCCATTGTTTTATGCAAATAGTATGAACACAAATATCCTGTCATTGTCTGAGGGTCAAAAACAGCCTCAGGAAAATCTTCGATCTGCAATTTTATCATTTTGAGAGCTCAACAAGCTGAGACGGATGCTCAAGCACTTCCGCACCTGATTTCAAAAAATCAGAGACCCAACCAATCGAGGAATTTTCCGCGAGGGATTTGAGAATGAAAAGTCGTTTCTTTTGTCTCAAACACTCCGCTGCCTGATGAATGACTCCTGATGTGGCACCTGCTTCAACAATGATTGTTGCATCACAGAGGAGCGCCATGAGTCTGTTGCGGCGCGGAAAGAGATATTTACCGGTCTGTTCATGTGGCTTGGACGGAGAAAGAACCAGTCCATGAGCCACGATTCGCGAATACAGTTCTTTGTTTTCTGCAGGGTAAGGACGATGCACAGGGGTCCCGAGAACAGCAATCGTTTGAGCTTTAAGCTCCAATGCCGATATATGAGCGACCGCATCTATTCCCTTCGCCAGCCCAGAGACAATGACAATGTTGAGCGCACTCAATTCCCGGACAAGTTTTTTGGTGCGGGCAACTCCGAGTTCGCTGGGCTTTCGAGTTCCCACAACCGCAACACGAGGTAAACTGAACAAGACGTCTAAATTGCCACGGTAAAACAAGGGACAATATTCCGATGCATAATGACCCAACTCACGAGCCAACTCCGCTTCAGGCACAATGCCCACGTTGAACTCTTCCAGGTACTTGGAAAAATCTTCGAGCCTGTGCTGATTTGAGTGAATTTGGTTCATTTCGATGAGCATATCATTTCCATACAAAAAACCGAGGTCAGCCCAATCGCTTTATCTCACTGCATGCACAACCTACTTCACGCTTGAACCGTTGTCCAAGCTCATAAGACACGTGATCGAAAACAGTACACTCCAAAATAAGTCAGCAAAAATATTATAGTGTGAGCCCCAAACTGTCCCCAAAATTCACCTCCCCCGCCGACCTCGATGCTTGGGAAAAATCGAACCATCCCCGCGGCACCTAAACAAAACACCCATCCCAGCCCGCTGCAGGCGGGCTGGGATTCCCCCTCCCCTTCTCCCGCCAACCGTGCTACACAACCTTCCCAAACAGACATGTTTTCTCGGGATCGCACCGGCCTCGCGCCCCGCAGCTCCGCTGCCTCCGGCGCGCCGCGCTCCCCGACACAAAGGATCTCCCTCATGACGCAATGGAAAGGCATCATACTCGCCGGCGGCTCGGGCACACGCCTCCATCCGCTGACCAAAGCCATCTCCAAGCAGATCCTTCCCGTGTACGACAAACCGATGATCTACTACCCACTCAGCACACTCATGCTCGCCGACATGCGCGACGTGCTGGTCATCTCCACCCCACACGATCTCCCGCTCTTCCAACGCCTGCTCGGCGATGGATCGCAGTGGGGCATGAACCTCAGCTATGCCGAGCAACCCAGCCCCGATGGCCTTGCACAAGCCTTCACCATCGGCGCACCGTTTGTCGGCAATGCCAACAGCTGTCTCATTCTGGGAGACAACGTGTTCTATGGCCACGGCTTCCCCGAAAGCCTCGCCAGTGCCACACGCCGCACGCATGGAGCCACTGTGTTTGGCTACCATGTGAACGATCCGGAACGTTATGGAGTGGTGTCTTTCGACTCACACGGCCGCGCGATTGAGATTGTTGAAAAACCCACACAGCCCAAAAGCAACTACGCCGTACCCGGGCTTTATTTTTACGACAACGACGTTCTGCAGATCGCCAAAAACCTCAAACCCAGCCCCCGCGGTGAACTCGAAATCACTGATGTGAACAAAGAGTACCTCAAGCGCGAACGCCTGCAGGTGGAAGTGCTCGGCCGTGGGATTGCCTGGCTCGACATGGGAACGCACGAGAGCCTGCTGCAAGCCTCAACCTTCATTGAAACAGTCGAAAACCGCCAAGGCCTGAAGATCTGCTGCCCTGAAGAAATCGCATTTCACAAGGGATGGATTAACGCTGAGAAGGTGGAAGAGACGGCGCGGGGGATGAAGAATTCGCAGTATGGGAAGTATCTTTTGAAGTTGATTCAAAGCCGCTGAGAAAAATACTTTATGACCTGATGCGAATTGGAACTAAAATCACGATCTCTCCGGGAATGCTCTCTCTAAATTTCTCATGTGAAACAGAATTTTTTCATATGCTTCTTCAAATTTGATAGCCTCAGTCATCGACACCGTGGCGCTCAGCCAACCCCTTTTCAAGATGACCGTATCGATGCTTTGAATCTCTGCGGAAAAACATTTTGGTAATGGTGTCTTTCTGAATTCAAAGCACTCCTTAAGAGCATCATATAAAATCAATGCATCGACTCTTGGAAGAAAAACAGACAAATCAAAAACATCTTTTGATCGCGAATTAAAATTGCCAAGAGTAATCAACGCATGAAGTTTCTCTGCGACCATCGTTTCCAGCGGATACACCAACCAATTCAAACTTTCTTGAGTTGAAAGCAACGATTTCATTTCAATTTGGATTGGAGATGGAGTTACGGGGTCGCCTATGCCCAAATCAAAATTGACAATCTGAGCTTTACTCAGATCTTTCATGAGTTCACCAATGCCAGCGCGATAGACTTGGCGAATTCCGCCATACTCTCCCTGAGTGACAAGGTCGACCTGTTCTTCGAACCTAAACCAAACCCCATCTTTTAAGTCGGACTCTGCCAACTGCCGTGCTTGGTTCAATGTTGTCAGGGAATCTGATTTGAAGATCAGAGCATCAAGATCCACCGTGTAGCGGCTTGAATTATAAACTCTCAGTCCTACAAATCCACCTTTGAAAACCAGATTCTGATTTAAAAGAGCTCTTGCGGTGAGGCGCGCAACGAGCCTTTCAATCAGGAATGACGTCTCAAGATTTTGGTAGGGAATCCCGAGTGACCGACTGAGAGCAATTAACTTTTGCCGAATCGAAGAGCCTTGAGATTTTGAAGTCACGGAGCAATGACCTCGATGTATTTTTTAAGGACTTTCTCAAGTCCTAATTCTTGCGCGCATTTTCCAAGTTTCAAAACAGTTGTTCTTCGATTGGCAAGTGCATCACGTGCCGCCTTTATTGCAGTTCGTTCGCCGATTTTTGTGATGAGCTTGAGTCCCTCAAGCACAGCGCGCTCCAATGAGACAATTCGAAATCCATTTGTGAAGATGATGCATTTTTCCATGCTGATTTTTGTCCGAATCAGTGTGTAGCCAGCTTCGCTCGTTCGCTTTTCTGGTGGTACTACAATCCAAATGTGCCCTGGAACCTGCTCTATAAGATTGTAGTGAAACAATGCAGATAGGCCGGCAATAGCCGACTTCGGACCGAATTTTGCGCATGCCACTTGAAATCCAATGTCACCCTTCAGTGCAGCATCCGGATGAAGGTAAAGACCACGACCAACCCGCGTGAGTTTTTGAGCCGCAACGAGCCGCGAAAGACCTTGCTGAGTGAGCCCAAGCCCTAAAGCCTGCTCAATCGAGAAAATCCCAAGTTTCTTAAGTTTTGCTTCTTGTTGCTTATCCATTTGTGAATGTTATGGTGGAAAATGACATTTTTCAAGTCTAAATGTCATTTTCCACCGCAGGGTCGGCACGGAGATTCCGGAACGAACGCTTCGGCGAACCCTCTAAGACCTCGTTCAGTCTGGTGACGTCTTGGCACTGGGTGAAAAACGCTGGCGTCGGTACCGCCTCAAGAATCCTAATGACCACGGGAAACGTGGTGGCCAATAGAAAGGACCGCTGATTTGGATAAAAACCAAACATTACATACACTTCTATTGACCAATTTACTTATAAAGGCCAATCTCTGTGGCCAATAGAACCATTTCTCGGACTCATTTGAACCAACGAGTAGAATCCGAGCCAATGCTGTTCACGGGATTGCTTCTGCCTTTCATGGACGGAGACAGTCGCCGACCTCGACGCGTGGGAAAAATCGCACTCAGCCGCAGGAGATCACCTGTTTTTACGTAATGACCGAGCATTTGGCGCGAGACCCCGAGCTCCCCTGCCACAGCAATCGTAAACGAAGGCTTTTGCAGCGGAATGAAATGGGAAATTAGTTCCCCTCAACCGTTCGACCTGAAACCATCCATCCAAGACGGTCGATATTTGGCCTAATCCATCTGATCTTACATATATTTTTCCGTTGACAGAAAAGATTCGACTCAATACTATATAGACTTTAAAAAAGACTTTACAAACTTGATAAAATACCGATAGAGAAATTGAAGGTCGAAGGAGGTCACACACGATGAACGAACCATCGATTGGCGCCACGAAAGGCACCACACTTGCACCGACAAAACGGGGCCGTCCCCGCGGCTCCACGGACGGCATGGGAGTCTCTTCCCTCGCGGCGTTGACCGGCTCTCGCGTGGCTGAGGGCGTTCTCCTTGTCCTTGCAGCCAACACGGAGGCCTACCCGGCCGAGATCGCGCAATCCCTCGATTTGCCGCCGAGTGCCGTTCTCGCGCAGCTACGTAGGTTCGAGGATGCCGAGTTCCTCGTTCGACGCAACGTCGGGCGCACGGCTCTCTACACTTTCAACCCGCGTGGCAAGACCGCGGCGTTGCTCAAGGGACTGGTCACGAACGTCCTCATGCAGATGGCCGCCCAGGAGCGCCTGCGCTTCACGTTCCGTCGCCGTCCGCGCTCTACAGGTAAGGTGGTCGTCGGAGGTTGAA
>JBEDKY010000102.1:0-7362 GCA_041171905.1 Pseudomonadota bacterium | reverse complement strand
TTTATTGGCGCGCTTTTGGCATGCCAAATTTCGCGAATTCCGGATGCGTTTCAGGGAACGTCCGACCACGCGCTTTTTCCTGGAACGCCGGAATCGTTTTTTGAGTTGTGTGTGGGTCGTGCTGGGCAGTTGGTGTGTCACCCTGCTGGCCTTTGCCCTGGCTCTGGCTGAAAGCCAAACACTGCTGCAGCTTCAGGGCTGGGAAGGGCTTTTGTTGCTGGCCACATTCTTCGGTCTTTTCTGGATATTTGTAAGAAATCCGCATTCGCATCCGGAATTTTTCGAAGACGCTTGACTCCGGCGGTCTTTCAGGGCTAGGTCATCCCCAGCTCCAGGGTGCTTAGCTCAGTTGGTTAGAGCGTCGCCCTTACAAGGCGAGGGTCTGGGGTTCGAGTCCCTAAGCACCCACCATTTTTCTCTGCTCTCTTCTTTCTTGTTTTCTTCAAACAATCCGACCTATGCTAATTCCGCGGACTGAACCGCGGGAGAGTTGCGACGTGAGCAAAGAGCCAATCATTCAAATCAATGGCGGACGGCGTTTGAGCGGGGGCCGCGTCGCGATTGCAGGCAGTTCCAATCAGGTCACCAAGTGCATCATTGCTGCCATGCTCACGGATGAACCTGTGCTCATCAAGGGCGCGCCTGAAGTCAACGAACGCCGCATGGTTGAAGATCTGTTCGCGGCGCTTGGTGGCGAAGTTGAATACCTGGACGAGAAAACTGTGCGGCTGACGGGTCGTACTCTGAATGTTTTTGAGTTGTCCAAGACACTCTGCGAGCGAAATCGAATTGCCATTCTTGCCGCTGGCCCGTTGTTGCACCGTTTTAAGAAGGTCAAAATGGCCGCCACGCTCGGCGGCGACAAAATTGGCAAGCGTCCGGTCGATTTTCATATCCGTGGTCTGCAGGACATGGGCGCGACGGTCGTCTTTGAGGACGGCTACTACCATATGAGCGTCGGTGACGAAGGTTTGCACGGCGCGCATATTGTTCTGCCCTTCCCCAGCGTGATGACCACCGAGAACCTCATCATCACCGCTGCACGTGCGCGCGGGCGGACAATTATTGAAAATGCCGCCATCGAGCCTGAGATTTTGGAGCTCGTAAAGATGCTGCAAAAGATGGGCGCTGACATTGTCGTGAACGCGAACCGTACATTCATTATTCAGGGTGTCAGCAAATTGCGCGGTTGTGAGTTGCGCGTCATGCCCGATCGCAATCAGGCTGTGTCATTTGCGGTTGCTGCGCTCGCCACCGGCGGCGACGTGCTGATCGAAAAAATGCCGCACGATCCCGTGTACAGTTTTCTCAACTACATTCAGCGCATGGGCGCCGAGTTCAGAGTCAATTCAGAGGGAGTGTATGTCAGCGCTCCCAAAAACGGCCGGCTCAAAGCATCGCATATTGAAGTTGAAGTTCATCCCGGTTTCATGACCGACTGGCAGCAACCGTTCATGGTTCTCTTCACGCAGGCAGAAGGCACCAGTGTTCTGCATGAAACAATCTTTGAGGACCGCCTTGGCTATACGCAATATCTGACCCAGATGGGCGCCAGCATTTCGCTGTTTTCATGCTGTCTGGGCGAGGCCCCTTGCCGTTTCAAGAACAGGAACTTCGTCCATTCGGCGATCATTCAAGGCCCCACTCCACTTAAAAGTGGACAGTTCAAGTTGCCAACCGACATCCGCGCGGGCATGTGTCTGGTTGTCGCAGGACTGGTTGCCAGCGGCACGACAAGGCTCTCCAACATTCAAGAGCTACAAAGAAAATATGATCATCTCGTTCCAAAATTGCAGTCCATGGGCGCAGACGTCCAGTTGATTGACGGATAGGTCTTTGTGCATTGAATTATAGTGCACTAAATTGATGTTTCTACATCAACGGGGAACGCTGTTTTGCCCCTTGCTCAGCTGACTTTTGATGGCCCTGTCGACAACTTTCCCGAGTGACTCAACTTGCCGCTGCTGGCCAAGAAAACTCAGGTTGAGACCAATTGTCCACGTTGCAAGTCGCTCTGGGATGTCGCGGTCCTTGAAGCGCTGCAATGTGATGTCCATGCAATCCTGAATTCCAAGAAACGTGATTTTTTGCAGTCCGCTGTATTCGAGTTCCGCACGTGCGGCGGGCTGGGGTTTGATCGTTTTCAGATATTGAACCTGAAATCTCAGCCATGGACGGGGCTGATACGAGGTATCGGCACCCCAGATTTGTTCCTCGGGATAGTATTTCTGCCCTTGTGCGTCGAGAGCTTCGGAGCGTTTGACGGATCGTGAAAAATTGGCGGACAGCCCGAAGGGGGACGACACTCCGAGCGAATTACTTTGTTCTTTGAATTGACGCCAGACGGGCTGCCAAATGCGCGTTGCGGACGCCGAAATGGGGAGCAGCGGATAAGCGGATGCGCTCACGGTGCCGACGACATCGCCCCATGGCTCCGCACTCACAGGTGTCTGCCCCGACTGCAGATTTCTGTTCTGTTCGGCCGCAGTGCGCAGTGCTTCAAAATTGTAGCTGGACCGTAAGCCAAGCCCAATCGGGCGGGTGTCGTACTTTGTCGTCCTCCGCCATGAGATCGGACGGACTGCGAGCAGTTTGTTTTCTTGTTGTCTCGCGGAAGTGCGCACCTCGTCGATAAACTGCCGGAGTTCGCCATCTGCCCATTGATCGAATAAAATTTTGTTTTTCTGTTGTGTGGTCACGGAAAAAAGAAACTGTCCCGCCTCCTGAGGCGATGTGGGTCGTTGGCTGTTCATCAGCGAAAATAAAATATTTTCATTTGCCGGCGCTGACGGTTGCCTGCCCGTGCCCGTGGTCTGCGAATCCGCGCGCTCGACAGCGCGGAATTCGTCCTTGCTCACCTGAATGTCGGTATTGATTCCGAACTCCAGCGTCTGGCTGCGTGCGATATTGTCGGCTGCATAAAATGTGGAGTAAATATCGGGAAAACGATCTGCACGTTGAACCTGAGGGATCCAGCGGATGTTCGCAAACGGGGTCAGATTGTGGCGGATGTTTGTTTCCGACTGATCGTCCGAACGCGTCGACAGCAGATTCGCATAAAGCGGGATGTCTGCGCCTAGATCTGCAAGCGTGTAGGTCAGTTCTCCCTTGTGGGGTTGTGTCTTGTAGCTGATGCGCCCAACTTCGCCGCCGCTTCTGATGTTCAGGTAGTGATTCAGCGGGAAGGTGTAGTTGAGCCGCAGCCGCTGTCCGTCGCGCGTGCCATCACGCGGTCCACTCTCTGGCAAATCCTTGAGCGAACTTTGCACGACATTTTCAAATGAAGCGTGGCCCTCCCACGAGAGTCCGCTGTCGGCGATTGAACGCGGATGCAATGTAAGGTCAAGGCGCGGAAGTCGCGCGGGTATCTGGTCGGCATTTGCTGCGAAAACGTCCTCGGGTCGCTGTGCTCTCACCGACAGTGCGAAATTTTCGCCTGAATGTTCGAGTGCCGCATCCTGATCGACAAAACGTCTGACGATGATTTGTGGAGTGAAGAGATCTTGAGTGGCTCCAGGCTCTTTGGTCAGATCGGAGAAATATTTCTGGTCGCTCATTTTCTCCAAGTCGAACTTGAACGCATTGCGCCGTGACAAAGGGATGTTCGACTGCGTGCTCCAAGCCCAACGGTGATCATGGGATTTATTTCCATCTGGTGAGGCCGACTTTTGCCGCAGCACCTCGCCATGGATGTTGAATTTACTTTGTTCAGAAAAAGCGGCACGAAGATCAAGCTCTCCGCGTGGGCCGCGTTTGCTGAAATAGGTGAACGTCAGCGTTGAATCAGCATGATCACCCAGAGTCTGATAGTAGGGAAGACTGAAGGCATCACCTGCACGGCTCAGGTAAAACGATGGAAGCAGGAATCCCGACTGCCGCTTGGTTTTGATCGGCATCTTGAACCATGGGCTGTAGACGAGCGGGAATCTGCCGACCTCCAGAGTGCTTCCGTAAAGAGTGATATAGTCGTTTGGCTCGACGAGCGCGCGTGAAGCACTGAGCCCCCAGACTGGATTATCTTCCGGATCACACCGACAGGTTGTCAACGAGGCACGCTCGACATCCATATTCTGATTTGCACTTTGAAAAACGCGCTCGGCCTTCATGCTCAAATATCCGGGAACTTTCTGCAATCCGGCAATTTTCTGAGCAAGTTCTGGGTCTTTGGCGGCAAATGTACGAACGGCCTCGCGCCTGTTTTCAAGCCGGCGCCGTGCATCTTCAGGCAGATCACGCAAGACGTCGGAGGGCTGATATTTGGTTCTGATGAGCCGCTCAAGCAGCTGCGCATAGCGCGATTTCAACAGCGTCTGTTTTGATTTTTTGCCGCTGTCGGCGACGTTTTGCAGATTGGCGAATTCCGCCCGGACGTTTGTCAGTTCGCGAATGATCTCGGCAGATCTTTCCTGTCGGGCCACCTCGAATGCAATCTCGGCGCGTGAAAATCCGAGGACTTCTTCGTTGACTTGTGCATCCGTGTCCTTGGGATCGGCATAAATTTCGACATCATCCATGCGCGCTTCGTTGGTTGCTTCGTTGATGAGTACCCGAGATGCTGTGATTCTTTCGCGGCTGCGGACAACGCGCACACCGCCTTCGGCGAACATGGTTTTGTTATTTTTGTTGTACTCAAAAGAATCCGCGCTGACGAAAACGTTTCCAAGCAAGATAAAGGCGTTTCCTTTTGCCTTCAGGTTGCCGGTTTCCTTGTCGAGATTAATCTCGTCGGCATCATAGTAAATGGTCGATTTTCCTGTGGTCAGTTCCTGACCTTCCGCAACGGCGGCCCCGATGACGACCTGCAGTAACGTCAGGGCAGACCGGCAAAAGAGTTTAAAATCCGACCGCAGGATTAACATTGTGCTCCGAATTCGAATTCCTTGAAAACGGGAAATTTGAAATGCTCCAGAGCCTCACCGATCAGGGTCAGCGATCCGAGTATCATCAACGTCCCGTTGTGTTGCGATGTCAACGAAAGTGCACGGTCGAATGCCTCGCATGACTTCTCCGAGACGGAAAACTGCGCACCGGTATTGATGGAATTAGCATAATTCAAGAGGGTTTCGGCGGGAACTGCCCGAGCGCTCTGAGTCTGAGTCAGAAAAATGTGGTCTGCCTGTGGAATGAGCATTTTGAGACAAGCCTGCCAGTCTTTGTCGTGTAAACTTGCATATATGAGTGTGCGCGGTCGTGGCAGTTGTCGCAAGTCGGGACGTTTGTGGATCTCGCCGAGAAAGTATTCAACTCCGTGTGAGTTGTGTGCCCCGTCGAGGAGGAGCGGAGTTGTCCCCACGCTGCGCAAATCGAAGCGTCCCGGCCAGTGAAGAGTGCGCAGGGAGCGTTCAACCTGTGACGCAGAAATGTCGCAGATGCCGAGTTGGCGGAGTTGATTGAAAACTTCGCAGCAGATTTCCGCTGCAGATGAGCTTGCATTTTGCTCTTGAATCGCCTGGGCGGAGAGAAACACGGGTCGGGCACCGGTGACTGCGAGGCCTCGTTCAATTCCATTTTTTGCATCTGTGCTCACCCTGCCAACCACGAACGGCCGGTTGCGTCTGGAGGTCAACGTTTTTTCGAATGCGATCGAGTCCTCTTTGTCGCCCAACCATTCTGTGTGGTCGAGACCGACACTCGTCAGAACACTGAGCTGGGGAGAGAGAACATTGGTGGAATCGAGTCGTCCGCCAAGGCCTACCTCACAGATGAGCACGTCGGGCCTTTGTTCAGCAAAGATGGCAAAGCCCAGTGCGGTCATCAACTCAAAAAAGGTAGCGTCGTTCAAGACAACCTGAGCCCTGTCGAAGCACACACGCGCCTTTTGCAGGAAGTACTCCTGGCTGACGGGCTTGCCGTTGATGCGAATTCTCTCGGTGGGACAAACCAAATGCGGAGAAGTGTAGAGTCCCGTTCGCAAGCCTGAGTCTCGCAGACATTTTTCAAGCAAAGCGCAGGTCGAACCTTTTCCATTGGTACCTCCCACCAGGACAGTAGGAATCCGTTCGAGCGTCTGCAGGAGTTCGTGGCCCAGCAGCTTCTGAATGCGGTGCGCACCAGGCTCGATATGGCCGCGGACACGCGAAAAAAGTGCCGCGACGGTCGAATCGAACGACGTAAAGTCTGGCTTTTCAGAACTCATGAAGGATGAGTGAGATCCTGAGGCGGACAAAGAATGGCGAGAATTCTGTTGATTGCATCTTTCATTTCAGCGCGCTTGACGATGCGGTCGACCATGCCGTGATTCAGCAAAAATTCGGCGGTCTGAAAGTCATCGGGCAGTTTTTGCCGAATGGTTGTTTCAATCACTCGTCTACCGGCGAATCCGATTGTCGCCTTTGGTTCGGCGAGATTGACGTCACCCAGCATTGCGTAGCTTGCCGCGACTCCGCCGGTGGTCGGGTCACACATCACAGAAATGAACGGCAAACCTGCATCACGGTGTTGCGCGACGGCTGCGCATGTTTTTGCCATTTGCATCAGCGAGAGAATTCCCTCGTGCATGCGCGCTCCACCACTCGAACTCACCATAATGACCGGCATGCGGTGCGCACGCGCGCGGGCAAAAAGTCGTCGGATTCTCTCGCCGACCACAGTTCCCATGCTGCCACCCATCCACGTGAAATCGAGCACACCCAATGCAACTGCTCTACCTTCGAGCATGCCTGCGCCCGTAATGATGGCATCGTAGCGTTTGGTCTTTTTCCACAGATTCTTGAGGCGATCGTGGTACGAGCGACCGTCGTTGAATTCCAACGGGTCGGTGCTCGAGAGGTCGTGATCCCATTCGTAAAATGTTTCGCGGTCTATCAGCAGTTCAACGCGTTCCTCACCCGGCAGGCGGGCATGGAAACCGCAGCTGGGGCAGACGCGGTGGTTTTCTTCGAAGTCTGTCATCAAGACAATTTCATTGCAGGCCGAGCACTTCTCCCAAACTCCGCTTGGGATTGCCTTCTTTTCCGACGATTCCTGCAGTCGTGCCGGTTCACGTGAGAGCCATCCCATGGTCTCGTCCTCCGTTTTGAAACAACGGCCGTTCTTAACAAAAGCCCATCTGGAGGTCAAAATTTTGCGCTGGGCAGCTCTGTTCTGGCGCGTGGTGATAAAATCCAGCGCGGAGGGTGTTGCGATTGGTCAACCCATGGAAACAGCTTTTATCTGGCGTGGAACAGAATCCCGACCGCAGTGATCTGGTCTCGGGTGTCGTCTGTTTGTGCAGGACCATGCAGAATCCAATTGAACAGTCGCGGCTGCTCAGCCATTGTGCCGCGCTCATTCTGCAGGCGCAGCCGTTGTTGTCACTACAGTTGCTCAGGCTTGCTCTTCTTCTATCGCCTCGTGAGGCGCTTGCTCTGCACATCGCAAAAG
>JBEDKY010000101.1:0-2992 GCA_041171905.1 Pseudomonadota bacterium | reverse complement strand
GTTCAAAGCTGCAATCAATTGCGGAAGAGTTTTTTCTGAAATCCGCACCTTCATCAAATCAAACACTGGCGTCTTGCGAACAGCCGACATTTTTCTCAGGCCGTCTGCCGGCGCCGGATTGGTCTGCACATCCGCCACAGACAGGTCTCCGATACCGGTCACCTCTTTGGCGTCCTGCAAATCACGAAAGGTTTTCACGGAACCTGATCTCAATTTCAACGGCAACCGTGTCTGCCAATCTTCCCGCAACAATATATTGAGCTCGTACCCTTTGTCGGATGACAGTTGCGCCTGTGCCTCAAGTAGGTTCTGTTTTGAATAAACTCTTTGAAGCAGCTCTTCGGATAGCCCCAGATCCGTGACAGCCTCCTTCGGATAGGAAACGCCGGAGTCTGGAACGAACTGCAATATATTCTCGGCGGGCTTGCGCATGACGCACGCCGAGAAAGAAATCAGGCTGAAGAGTGGAATCAAAGACTGCAGGCGCATATGCTGGCCCTCACTTGGCAGACGTGCACGGAGTCTTCGGCCCAACACTTGGACCGCTTGAAATAATTATTAATTAACGTCGTATTTATAATGGCTTAACATGACACAAGCACACATCGAAGCAAGGCATTTGCGCAAATCGTATGGGAGTCTCGTTGCCGTCCAGGACGTCAGCTTTGGCGTCCGCCACGGAAAATGTTTCGGCCTGCTGGGACCCAATGGAGCAGGCAAAACAACAACGATCGAAATGATGGAAGGCGTCATTACACCCAGCGCGGGCGAGGTACTGTTTGACAGTCAGCCACTCACCCGTGAACTACGCCACAAGATCGGCATTCAATTCCAGAACACTGCGTTGCAGGATTATCTGACCGTCCACGAATGTCTCAAATTATTTGCGAACCTTGCGAAAAAGACACGCAGCATCGACGAGCTCGTCAGTCTTTGCACGCTTGAAGAGTTCCTCGAGAGAGACAATCGGAAACTTTCGGGCGGACAACGCCAGCGCCTGATGCTCGCGCTTGCGCTCGTCAACGATCCAGAATTGGTTTTTCTGGATGAGCCCACCACAGGACTCGATCCGCAGGCAAGACGAAACCTGTGGTCGCTCGTCGCTAAAATAAAAGCAGAAGGTAAAAGTGTGATTCTGACCACCCACTACATGGAAGAAGCCTACGAACTGTGTGACGAGATTGCCATCATGGACAGGGGTTTGATTATCGCCCAAGGAAAACCTCAAGAACTTTTGCGGCAATACTTTGAGGGGCAGTACATCGACATTCCCGACGCCGACCTGAATTCCTGTCCGCCCGACACGTTCGGTCTGCAATTTCAACGCAAACAAAATAGCGTTGAATTCCATGTCCCCGACGTCAAAACGGCGCTCGCTGAATTTATTCAAAGAGATATCAACCTGAATCGGATGTCGGTCAGAACTGCAACACTCGAAGACCTTTTCATTCATCTGACCGGGCGGGAGTTGCGCGAATGAAACGTTTTTTTGCATTGCTGCATGCGCGGAACAAGGAATTTCTCCGTGACCGGGGCTCGTTGGCATGGAGCCTGCTCTTTCCGTTTCTGATTGTCATAGGTTTTTCTTTTGCGTTTTCAGGCACGAATCAGGACATTTTCAAGGTTGCATTGCACAGGCAGATTTCACAAAACGAGCAGGCAACAACACAGGCTGACAATTTTTTAGCCACCAAATTTATTCAGTTCGTCGACGTAAAAAACGTTGAGCCGGCGCTCGAAAAACTCAGGCGTCACCAATTCGATATGGTTGTCGAGCTCGGAGATTCGCCGCGCTACTGGGTCAATTCGTCTTCTCCGAAGGGCTATTTGCTGGAAAAGATCATCTCCGCAAATCTGCCAGACCGGACGGTTCCATACACCCGCGGCGAAGTGAGCGGCCGCGAGATACGCTACGTCGACTGGCTTCTTGCAGGGCTTTTGAGCATGAACGTGATGTTCGGTTCGCTCTTCGGAGTTGGCTACGTGATAGTCCGCTACCGCAAAGAGGGCGTGCTGAGGCGAATCAAAACAACCTCTGCAACAGCATTTGAATTCCTGGCTGCTCAGGTGGCCAGCCGGCTCATGTTAATGATGTTCACCTGTGCGATTGTACTGCTCGGCTGCAGATTTCTGGCTGACGTGCAGATTCTCGGCAGCTACACGGATCTTCTCATTGCCTTGCTGATTGGTTCATTGTGTATGATCTCGCTCGCATTGATTGTCGCCGCGCGTATCGGAAGCGAGGAACTCGCCGGTGGCCTGCTCAACCTGCTGAGCTGGCCGATGATGCTTTTTTCGGGAGTCTGGTTTTCGCTTGAAGGAACAAATCCAATTCTTCAGAAAATTGCCCAGATTTTCCCACTCACCCACTTGGTTGATGCAACAAGAGCCATAGTGACAGAGGGTGCCACGCTGGCAGACATCAGCACCCCTCTGACCCTCATGGTCGCACTCAGTGCCGTGTTCATCGCGCTCAGCTCATGGCTGTTCAAGTGGGAATAAATGGCTGGCGTAAATTTAAAAGAAACGCCGATTATATTTTGAATACTTTCACATCTGGACTACCATAGCGGCTTCAACAAGCGGACCGGATGCCTGCTGATCCGGCAATCGATGGAGTCCTTATGTCGGTCGCACTGAACAACGTCATCAAAGATTATCCCTTGGGCTCGGCCATGGTGCGCGCCCTGCATGGCATCAACCTGAATATCGCCGAAGGTGAATTCACCACAATCGCAGGACCATCCGGATGCGGGAAGTCGACGCTCCTCAACCTGATTGGCTGTATGGACGTTGCCACCACAGGAAGTGTCGTCATAGAGGGTAAAGAAACCAGCGCCCTGTCTGACAAAGAACAAACCCAACTGCGTCTCAATACGCTTGGCTTCATCTTTCAGAGTTTCAACCTCGTCCCAGTTCTTTCAGTTTTCCAAAACGTCGAATTGCCGCTGCTGCTCAAGGGCGGAATGTCGGCGGCGCAACGTGCTGAAAG
>JBEDKY010000100.1:0-10220 GCA_041171905.1 Pseudomonadota bacterium | reverse complement strand
GTTTTCTCTCACAGGATGTAGTTCTCCCCTCTGCCACCCTGCGTGACGTTCTCAGGTTCGAGTTCGAAAACGATTGCGAAAGCGATGGAGCCCTGCGTGGCCTCTTGAGGCAGAGCGAGTTCGCTGAAGACCTGCAGGCGATGCCCTCCGGCTTGGACACCGCCATCGGAGAGCGGGGAATGACCCTCTCGGGAGGGCAGCGGCAACGGGTGGGGCTGGCTCAGCTGTCCTATTTTAATGAGGCTGACCTCTTGTTGCTGGATGACCCGCTGGCGGCGCTCGACAGTGCCACTGCTCATCAAATTATAGCCAACCTTATTTGTGGGTTGTGGGCTGACAAGACTCGAATCGTGACGACCCACTCAGCCGATTTGGCAAGTCGGGCCGATTGGGTTGTCCACATGGAGGACGGGCGCATCGTCGGACAGGGGCGGCCGCAGGAAATGCCGACCGCCGCGCGAGGTTACAAACCCGATTTCAAGGCTTGACCATCGGGGTCTTTGCCGCTACGGTGCCGCCCTGCTTGAATGCGGTACAAACAAGCTATTCTTGCATACATATAAGAAAGGTGTGCGATGCCAACCATCAACCAGCTCGTAGAAAAGGGGCGCCACCCCAAAGTCTACCGCAGTAAGTCGCCCGCAATGGCGAACTGCCCCCAACGCCGTGGCGTGTGCACTCGCGTGTACACAACCACGCCAAAGAAGCCGAACTCCGCGATCCGTAAGGTTGCCAAAGTTCGTCTGACTTCAGGTTTTGAAGTCATTTCCTATATCCCAGGTGAAGGACACAACCTTCAGGAGCACAGCGTCGTTCTCGTTCGCGGTGGTCGTGTTAAGGACCTTCCCGGTGTGCGTTACCACATCGTCCGCGGTTCATTGGATACCGCCGGTGTTGCAAAGCGCCGCCAGTCGCGCTCCAAATACGGAGCCAAGAGGCCGAAGGGAGGCGCAGCTGTCGCCGAACCGGCAAAGAAAGGCAAGAAGTAACAGGTCCAGTTGGATTTGTTGCTTCGCGCAGATTCAGTCCGTTTTGCGGATTGCAGTCTGCAGCAAGAGGCAGCTTGCGGAAGGTTTTCAGTTTCAGTCCGCGAGCTGATGTAAGGAACCCGCACTTCAGTTGTTGCTGAGGTCGGTGAACTGAAGACTCCTGAAAGGATTTTTTATGTCACGTAGACGTCGCCCGATACGCCGCGAGATTCTGCCGGATCCGGTATTTGCTGACACTCTTGTCACCAAATTCGTGAACTGCATGATGATCGACGGTAAGAAGAGCGCCTCGGAAAAGATTTTCTATGGCGCTATCGAAATCATCTCCAAGAAGGCTGCCGGTGAGGAGCCTCTGCAAGTTTTCAAGCGTGCGCTTGAAAACCTCAAACCTCAGGTTGAAGTGAAGAGCCGCCGCGTCGGTGGTTCGAACTATCAGGTTCCTGTGGAAGTTCGTGCTGAGCGCCGTCAGGCTCTCGCTATCCGTTGGTTGATTGGCTATTCACGCCTCCGCAATGAGAAGTCCATGGTCGACAAGCTCGCGGCTGAAATCATCGACGCGGCAAACCGCCGCGGTGCAGCGATGAAAAAGCGCGAGGACGTCCACAAAATGGCAGAAGCAAACAAAGCGTTTGCTCACTACCGCTTCTGATTTCGGCCATCGCATTCAAGCAGAAACAGCGCCCCGTACCGGCGCTGTTTTTTTTGGTCACTAGCACCTGAAAGAGTCAGCACATGAGTCACGACCTCAGTCTGTTTCGCAACATCGGCATCATGGCGCACATTGACGCCGGTAAAACGACAACTTCCGAACGTTTGCTCTACTACACTGGAAAGAGTCATAAGCTGGGTGAAGTTCACGAGGGCACTGCCACGATGGACTGGATGGTACAGGAGCAGGAGCGTGGCATCACAATCACCTCGGCAGCGACGACCGTCTTCTGGAAAGACACGCGCATCAACCTGATCGACACTCCCGGACACGTAGACTTCACGATTGAGGTTGAACGCTCGTTGCGTGTGTTGGACGGTGCTGTGGCTGTTTTTGATGCTGCAAATGGCGTCGAGCCGCAGTCCGAAACGGTTTGGCGTCAGGCCGAACGCTACCATGTGCCGCGCATTGCGTTCCTCAACAAAATGGACAAGGTGGGCGCCGATGTCGAGATGTGTATCGAATCGATGCGTTCAAAACTGAATGCGCGCGTCGCACTGGCTCAATTGCCTATTGGTTCTGAAAGCGCCTTCTCCGGCGTGGTTGATCTCGTCGAAATGAAGGCTTGGACGTGGAAGGGCGATGACAAAGACTCGCCGTTCACCGAAGGAGCTGTGCCTGCAAATCTTTTGGACGATGCCCAGCTCTACCGTCAGGAGCTGGTCGAAAATCTCGCGGATTTCGACGATGCACTTGCTGAAGCTGTGCTCTCGGATGCCGAAGTTTCTCCGGCGATGATCAAGTCGGCACTCCGCAAGGCAGTGATCGGCATTAAGCTCGTGCCTGTGTTTATGGGTACTGCTTTTAAGAACAAAGGCATTCAGCCCTTGCTCAACGCAATCGTTGATTACCTTCCCTCGCCTTTGGATGTTCCGCAGGTTGAGGGAGTAGAGGTTGAGGGAATTGTCGGCGCAGGAAAACGTGCTCACACCGCGGATGCGCCATTCTCGGCAATTGTCTTCAAAATCATGAGCGACCCGTTCGTGGGTTCGCTCTCCTTCGCGCGCATCTACAGTGGAAAGCTGAAGGTGGGTGATGCGGTGCAAAATGTGCTCAAGCAGAAGAAGGAGCGCGTTACAAAAATCCTCATGATGCACGCAAACGATCGCGCCGAAGTCGAGGAAGTTTCGGCAGGCGAGATTGTTGCACTGGTGGGACTCAAATTTGCCGTGACCGGCGACACGCTGGCTGCGATCGATGCACCTATCGCTTATGAAGCGATGAAGTTTCCCGAGCCGGTGATCTCGCTTGCAGTTGAGCCAAAATCGACAGCTGACCTCGACAAACTGATGCAGAGCCTCAACCGTCTGGCGACAGAAGACCCTTCTTTGCGTGTGAGTACGTCTGAGGAGACCGGTCAGGTGCTGATCTCCGGAATGGGCGAATTGCACCTGCAGATCATCGCCGACCGCTTGCTGCGCGAGTTCAAGGTGCAAGCCAATATCGGCAAGCCGCAGGTGAGCTATCGTGAATCGGTGACAAAATCCGCAGCTGCACGCGAAGAGTTTTCACGCAGTGTGAACAACAAGAACTTCTCGGCATGGGTTGCTCTCAAGGTTGTCTCCTCTGAAGAACGCGGAGCCCCCGCGGTGGATATCGTCAAGAAAGCCAATATCCCCAACAATATTTACGCCGCCCTCAAGGAGAGCCTTGAAGGTGCTGTCAGTAGTGGCCCGTTGTGCGGTTATCCGCTCGTGAATCTCAAGGTTGAGGTCACCGATTTTTCATTTGACCCTCAGCTCGTCGATGAAGTCTGCTACAAGGTGGCAGTGGCCAACGCCGCTCGAACTGCTTTGGAAAAAGCGTCGCCGGTCATGATGGAACCGTTTATGAAAGTCGAAGTTGTTGTTCCGCCAGAATCAAGCGGGACGATAGTTTCAGACGTGAACGGTCGGCGTGGACGAGTGTTAGGCCTCGATGCCCGCGGGCACTTGCAGGTGGTTCAGGCTGAAATCCCGCTGGCAGAGCTTTTTGGCTATGAAACAGACATCCGCAGTTTGTCTCAGGGCCGCGCCAGCAGCACGATGCAGTTCTCGCACTACGAGCCAGTGCCAAAAAATCTGCAGGACAAAATCATGGGACTCGTCTGAGTCTTTTGAGTGACGGTTTGCCAAGTGCAATCCGTCGCTCTGTCCGCCTGCCTCCCGATCGGCAAAAAGTTCACATTGAGGTTATTCTGCGCTTGGCTAACATCAAGGAGCAAGTATTCGCAGATAGGCTCGGCAGCGGGGGACACGCCATGATTCTGAATTCCGATAAATCAATTAACAAGACAAACGTGCAGCGCAAACTGAAGCTCGTTGCGCTGAGCATGACCTTCGCAGTGGTTTCGGCGTGTGGATTTCTGGCGAATCCGGACCGCAAGGAAACTCCCTCGAGACTGCTTTTGGAAGCACAGGCTGCGTACGACTCCGGTGACTATGCAAAAGCACAAAGCTTGCTTGAAAAGGCTATTGTGATTGACCCGAGCAACGATGATGCGCGCATTCGTCTTGCTTTCGCTTACAACGGAACTCTCGGTATCACGCCGATTGAACTCATCAAGACGTTCGCAAGCGGCGGCAGCGGGAGTTCATCCTCATCGTCGGACATCAACTCGCTGACGAGCAAATCAAGCTTGCCAGACAAATCGATTGATGAATTGAAAAAAAACGTGACAGCCACGACCAGCGTCAGTGAGCTCAGGGCGAAGATTGAAGAGTTCGCCACGTTCCAAAAAGCATTTCTTGCAATTTGTCCGTTGTTTTCCAAAGACACAATGACGGCACTGAAAACCAAAGCAGCCAGTGCCTTGGAACTGCTCGAAGTCAGCAAATGTGGCGACGGTCGCGACCGCGTTGATGCCAACGTCAGCATTGCAGCCCTGTCGATGGCGCTCGGCCAGTTCTCCAGTCTCTACAAAGCAATTTTGGACGCAAATGGCGATGGTAAATTTGATCTGGAGGTCAGAGCAAATGCTGCCAAAACCTCAATCGACAGTCTCAATACCGCCGGTGGCGACATCGCGGCCAATGTGGCGACGCTCACCAGAGCAACCGATGATCTGAACTATGTGCTGAGTCAATTGCAGGGCGAAGTGTTCAAACTTGCGATTTCGCAGTTCAGCATCATTGATGCCGTGATTGGTGCAACCAATCTTCCTGCCAACATCAAATCCGGTATCACCGCGGGTATTACAGGCTTGAATTCAGCGTTAGGCAACATCAACAGCTATCTCGATGCGGGCAAATCGACGGGCGGAACAGCCAAGACGGGAACCGCGACTGCAGAAGCCGCAGATAAGGCAAAAGATAAGGCAGACACTCTGCTTAAAGATTTGAAAGCGGGCAATCCCAACGATCCAAAAATAGACGAGCTCTGTAAGAGCGCATATTGCCTAAACAAGACAGCTGGAGTCGGTTTGCCGAGCGAATGCAGCGTTACCAAAACCTACGAATGCACCTCAACTCCGACATTTCCGCCACAACAGTGAATCAAATCAGCAGCGCATCAGCCGACCACTTTGCACAACTCGATGCCGAACTCATCCTGTCGGCCGCCGAATCCACCGGATTGCGGTCGACAGGGCGTTTTCAGCAGCTCAACAGCATGGAAAATCGTGTCTATGCAGTTGAAATAGAAGACCCAAAGCAGACGCGCGGTGTCGGGCAAATCATCATAAAGTTTTATCGTCCGCAGCGTTGGACACCGGCCATGTTGGTCAGCGAGCACGCCTTGCTGCGCCTGCTCGCAGAAGAAAACATTGAAACCCCAAAACTCATTCCGATTGTCAGGCCTGAGTTCACACATCCTGAGGCGTCCACACTGCGCGCCAAGTTGCGCGGCGACCTACCGCATTCTTTCCCGACGTCTGCGACTCTCGGCAAGGCAGGAATCTTTTCTTTCGCAGTCTGGGAAAAAATTTACGGACGAGTTCCACTCGAGCTTGAGGAAAAAGACCTGCTCGGGATCGGCAGAACAGTCGCGCGCATGCACAATCTTTTTGAGAGTCACATCGATCCTGCACAATTCGTTCGTCCAAAGTTCAGCTTGGATATGTACGTGCACACGCCTCTAAAAAACCTCACAGAGTGGAACCGAGTGCCGCGCCAGTTCAGCAGTGGTTTATTTCAATTGATTGAACACGTGGGACGCGGGTTGGAGTGGCTTTCCCATGCGGATGTTTTTATTCCCGTGCATGGCGATCTTCACCGTCTCAACTTGGTGCAGATGACGGAGGGCGGGCAATTTTGGTTTGTCGACTTTGATGATTGTCAGATGGGACTTGCAATGCAGGACGTCTGGCCGCTTGCCTCGACGTGCGGAATCATCGTCCCCGAACATCTTGAGAATGTCTCTTCATCGGATTACGCGCTTGGGTTGCTCACCGAGGGCTATCGTGATTTTCGCGCGCTGCCGAACGACTGGGAGATTTTTGTTGAACCGCTGCGCACGCTCAAGATGATTCATTATCTTGGTTGGATTGCGGGCCGTTGGAACGATCCGTTTTTCCGCAGAACATTCTCCTTTTTTGAGGAGAATGAATACTGGGAGAAAACCTATTTTGACTTGAGCGATCAGCAGCAATCACTGACCGCGCAGGGGCTTTTGGAATTGCCCTGATTGAAGTGGCACCGCTTCTTTCAGAAAGCAACCGCAACTCTGAGGTCGACGACAGGATTGACTGCAGTGCTGGTTTTGACCTGTTTTTCAGTCTGTGTATTCGTCTGAGTCAGCTGTCCTTTGAAGACGCCCAGTGAAGGATCAACGCGCACAAAACCGGTTCCAAAACCGATCGGCATTCCAATGGACCAGCCCATCAGGAGTTGTGCTCCGAGCATCTGCAGGTCGGTTTTCTCGGAAGCTGCGAGATGTTCGGAGAGTGCGCTGTCGCCATTGAGTTCGATTCTGGCGAAGAGTGCCTGGCTTGAGCTGTACTTCCAGCGCGCGTGAACATTCGCAGGCAGCCATCCGTCCAAGCGGAATTCGGCAGTGGGTTGCCAAGCACCACCCAGCAACGGAATGATCGACTGAGTGCGTTCGTTCCTTTTGCCGGAGAGACCAAGTCCGAGGCCCAATTCATCACTCACGGCATACACACTGTAGCTTGTCAGTGTGATGAAGTTTTCCTTGGTTTCACCTTTTTCTGACTTTGCTGTCTTTGTGCTGAAGCCCGGCGCGACAAAAAGTGAGAGGTTGTCGCTGAATGCGTAAAGGCCAGCCAGTTCCGCGTATGAGCCGCTTGTTTTCAGCGTCTGATTTCCCAGTGGAGTGGGAATATTCTTAATTTCCGCACCGTTTCCACCAGCTGTGAAACCACCGACAAATTCATGCTTCAGTGGATACAGACCCAGCAAAGATACGTTTGTCTTTTTCAGCAGCGGATCGGCGGAGTCATTCTTGCCAGACTGCATCATTGTTCCGACTTGTGCAGTGTCTGCAGATGGCGCAAGACCAAAGACCTTGGGCTTTTTCCACTCACTGAGGTTGACGAATGCTGCAGCATGGGCCGAATGCGCCAGTGCATAAACCACAATTCCTTGAGTCAGTGAACGAGCCAGCTTTTTCATCTGTAGACTTTCCTCACGGTTGGCAGGCTGTTCCTGCGCTCTTGCGATTGTCGTATCCAAGGCAATGATTCATCCATGCCGAAATATTTTTTCTGACGGGTTTGCAGGGAATTGTGACTTGATATGGCTCACCACGCAACGATTTGCCCAAAGACAATGACACTGAGATTGGTTTTCCTGAACCGTTTCTCGGAATGAAGACTGTACCGCCTCCCGAGACAAAATCAGCATCGATTTTGCCGAGCTGTGAATGTCCTGCTGTGTTATTTTTGATGTCTTCCTCTCTAAATTCAATCGACGGAAAAAAGAATTTGCCGGCAGGAGGCATTTTTCCTGAATAAAATGCTGGTTGAGAATCGACGCTCACGGCATTGAAAGTGAATCTGCGTGCCGATTTTTTATCGTTCAATTCTCCTGCAAATCCAGTGATGTATTGCTCGGATTCCGGAACCTTTTTACCTTTCTCGTCTGCCACTCTCCAAATTGCATCCAAGCTGCCAGCGGCGTCACACTCAAAGAGGCGTGTGTGTCTGTACAATTTATCGTAATTCTGTGGGCGATTTGCCGGTCGTAAATCCTTGACCGTTTCTTTGGTCATCTGCAGGTCATCAGCATCTGCACCGATACCGCTTGCGGCGACTGCCCGTGGGCTCACGGGGGTCGTTAGAAATGCGTTTTTTCTTCCGCGCGGACCGTTGTATTCATGCAATCCGTCCTTTGCGGCGAATGTTACGAGCTGCTCACGGGTGGTGTCATTGACTGCTTGGCAGCCCAATTCATGTATGCGCTTGTCATGGGTCTGCAAATAATATTTTGTTGAATACTCGCCACCAACAGCAAACCGGGGAATGTACAGAACAGCTGTTGCAAAATCCGCGGTCGGGGGTGTGATACCGTTCAGTCTGAAAATCGCAAGCCCTTTGCGCACGTCATCGTCAGTAAAGATAATTTTGAAGGCCGAGTAACTTCCGCGCGGAAAGGTTTCCATACGGTCGAGTTGCGGTACCACGAAATTTTTTTCGGCGACTGCGAGGAAGCTTTGAAATTCGAGAAGTTCACCCTTGAGAGTGCGCACCTTGCCGGAAAAACTTTCGATGTATGGGGTTATTTCGCGTCCGGCCGTGTTTTTTACCCGCCAAATTGCGTTCAGCGATCCAGTTGTTTTGCCGTCATCATCGATGCAGCGCGAAAATTCGCTGCTCTCGTATTGTTCCATGAAAAGTGCGGGATTTGCCGAAAGGCGATCTGCTGTCGAAGTTGTGTTTCCAACAGACGTGCTCTTACAGCCTGCAAGCAGAGTCAGGCAAAGCGAGAGGAATATGAGACGTTCGAAGCCGCGCTGCATGTTCATCCTTCCTTGGATGAGGTGCACAGTCCATTGGCTTAAGATTAACCCGCTTCTTGGTTTCAGAAAAGCGAGTGAAGGATGTCGGTATCCCACTGCTTTTTGCGCGCACCCTTGCGTACCGCAGTGCCTGGATCTTTTGGCTGGGGTGAAAGCGACTTTTCTTTACTGCACTGAACAAGTTCGCTGACAATGTCGAGCGCCTCGCGCGGCGAGAGTTCATCGGGATCGAGTTGACTGAGAAAGGTCCGCAGCGGGTCGTCAGCGACTGATTGCGCCTGCAGAGAGTCCACGACCTTCTGTGCCTGCGGTGCAGCCTGAGTCTCTTGTGTGCCTTGAGCCTGCGGTTCGCCCTGTGCCACGCTGCGGCGCTCCGTCGCGTCTTGAGCTGAAAGTGTTTTGAGCAGTTCATTTGCCCGTGCGACCACCCTTTCCGGAATGCCGGCCAGTCGAGCAACATGAATACCGTAACTTTTTCCTGCCGCACCGGTCAGAAATCTGTAAGTAAAAATAATTTGCGCGCCGCTGTGGGCAGGTTGTTCAACAACCTCCATGCGCATTGCGGTGACGTTCGATTGCGCGGCGGCGGCATCAACCAATTCGTGATAGTGCGTGGAGAAGAGGGCACGCGCGCGCACGCGGCCGGCGAGATCCTCGAGAATCGCCCAAGCCAGACTCAGGCCATCGTACGTCGAGGTGCCGCGACCGATTTCATCGAGTAAAAGCAAACTTGCAGGAGTTGCAAACTGCAGCATCTGTGCGGTTTCAAGCATCTCAACCATAAAGGTGGACTGGTTGCGCAGTGCAAAATCACCGGCACCGATGCGCGTGAATATTTTGTCACACACTCCAAGAGTTGCGCGTCTGGCTGGAACATAACAGCCCATCTGCGCGAGAATGTGAGTGAGTGCGACTTGTCGCATGACTGTGCTTTTACCAGCCATGTTTGGTCCGGTGATGAGCAGCACCTGTCCGCTTGCTTGGTTGTGGCCGAAGGCGCCTGCGGGAATTCCGGCAGTGTCGCCGAGAACGATATCATTTGCCACGAATTTACTTCTTGTCGTCCGCAAACCTGCAAGAATTGGATGCATGCATTGTTCGAGGGCGGTCACCTGCCGATCGACAATGACGGGTTTGCACCAGCGGTGTTCGTTTGCCAAATACGCAAAGCAACGCCAGACATCGAGTTGTGCAATCAAACGCGACAATGCCGTCAAAGGTCTTGCGTGTTGGATGAGTTCGCTGCGGAGTTGCTCGAGCAGTTGTCTTTCAATGGCCGTGCGTCTGTCCGCTGCCGACAACGCCTTGTCTTCAAGCTCTTTCAGTTCTGGCGTGATGAATCTTTCGCCGTTGACGAGCGTTTGTTTTCTCTCGAAATGCGTTGGAACCTGCGAAAGTTTTCCTTTGGAGATTTCAAAATAGTAGCCGAACGCACGGGTGTAGCCTATTTTGAGAGTCGGAATTCCTGATACAGTCCGCTCATGCAGTTCGAGTGCGGCAATTTTTCCCTCAAAATTTGCTTCCAAGTCGACAAGCTCATCGAGTTCCGCATTGAAACCATTTTTGAAAATCTTTCCGCCTTTGCCGACCATCTGCGCGGGTTCGTCCTCGAGTGCGCTCCGTAGCAA
>JBEDKY010000099.1:0-4204 GCA_041171905.1 Pseudomonadota bacterium | reverse complement strand
GTGATTGTCGGTTGGTCAAACACCACACCTATAAGCTTCATGCGTCCGCCGCATTTATCGCACTTGAGGACATCGATTTTGAATGTCCGTTTGAGAAGCTGTGCCCAGGAGATGCGTTGTCGTTTGCGCAATTTTTGATTTTTGCCTGAAGAACCTGCCACCTGTGGAAATGAATCCTGACCATCGGTCCCATGTTCGACATCAATGAGTGGAGTCGGTTTGTCGGGCAAATATCTCCTGTGCGGAAAATTGCAATTGAGGCAAAATCATCTTCCAAATTATCAGGAAGGCACTTCAAGGGGCTCAAGGCCTTGCAGGAAGAAAACTGTTTTGATTCATTCATTCTCGTCTGTCGTGAAAAAGAAAAGCGACTTGTTGATGGGATCTATGTTTATCCGTGGGAACTTTTTTTGAATGACCTTTGGGACGGAAAAATTCTTCCTAAATCTTTAAAACGTTGATCCGGATTTATCGTGCGGCATCGTGTCGCGAAATAAGTTTGTGATGTTTTTTTGATTCAAAAGCACAGGAAAAATCCAATAAAATGTTTCTTTTAAAATTACTTGAGGCTCGACTGCATCAATCGCCATTCGTCTGATGAACGCGTGTACACGCCGGCAGGAAGTTTTGCTCCCGAAATTTCCATGTCGGAATTGTAAATGCGAAAGCAGTGTGCAGGATGCAGATCTTCTGGGCTGCCAAAGAAGGGTACCCATGGTTGACCGTTGAAGGTCCAGTGATTCCAGTTGTTGAGGTATGCCTTTTTGCACTCTTCAACGCTGGGCGAAAATGCATTCGTTTCCTGCAACGCGGCGAATACAAAAAAGGCATCGGGCAACTGTTTGGGACTGTAGCCCCCAATAGCCAACAGATGGGCTGCAATTTCATCGGCCTCAACCTCACTGGTGTACCAGCCCAAGCCAATGTCACGCGCAGTTTTTGCCAGTGTTTTCGTCTTGGAATCTCTTGCTATGACTTGTGCATTGAACGCTGCGACCACTTCAGACATGCGCTGATCGTCTTGCAACAGTGCTGACTTTTTGGAATCAGTACCGTTTTTCAGGGTTAACCATTTGTTCAATGTTTCTTTAATCACTTGGTCGCTGTTTAAATCTGAACGAAGGAGCGCGACGATTTCGCCAATGGTTTTTTTTGACACGACCTGCACAACTTCGACGGCAGCGTTGTCGAGTTCCCGAAATTGACGAAGGGATTGTCCTTGAAAAATGGAAGGCGGAGAACTCCCGAAAACATTCAATTTATCGATTGCCTTATATGCCGCTCTGATTTTTTTGCATGGTGAATCCCATTCGTCCGGAAACTTCGTTTTGGCAATTTCTGTCATGGCTCTTAAATCCGAACACAGTCGGATCACGCCAAATGTGGTTTCAGAGTGATAGGATAATCCCTCGATTTGACGGGATATAAAAGGGCTGACGGTTTTCAGGGCCTCTGCCAATTCCTTTAAGTTGCCCGACTCATCGCGGAGCGGGCGGGCATTACGGTTTGCGTAGTCGGGAATTCGATAAAAATACCCCAAGCGCTTCCCATCGTCCTTTTCGATGACTGAGTGTCGCATATAATAGTGAGCCAATTCGTGAGCTATCACCGCTTGAGCATGCTGCTCCTCGAGGCTTTTGACCAGCCCCGAGAAGACCATCAATCCCGCACCCTGTACAATGTGAAGGACTCCTTGAATGTTTGGACCTATGCCAATCTCATTCAAGCACTCTTGAGCCAGCACAAGCACGTTGTTTTGGTAGTCGGGGCGGCACTGTGGGTTTCTTTGTTTAATGGAATCGACAATATGCGGGATTAATTCGGGACGGGTTTCAAAACTTGCGGGGCAATCAGAGCCTTTAACACTCAGTTCCTCGGCCACTGACGCCGGCTGCAAGACGCCATCTTGCACGACCAGCCATTGCTGTGTTGAGTTTGAGGCATCGACTGATCTGTTGGAAACAACACGAAGAGGAACACAGACCACTGTCGGAAAAGCAAAGGCATTTACAGTTGAGTTCTGCAGGATTCCTATACGGGGTTCAGGAATGCTCTGCAGGGCTGGAATTTGCGCCTTCAAAGCTTCATGGATACGATGAACAAAAGCTTGCAGAAGTTTGGTGGCCGGATGTGATTCAGAGAGCAACTCTCCGCTCCTGCCAAACTGTGGCAGTACATTTTTGGTATAGCTGAGCAAATCAACTTTTCCGTATTCTTTGAGCTCACCGCCTTGTGCAAACCCGTCGTATTTCTGCATCAGCTGTTGCGCAATCCGTGCCGAATCCGTTCTGGAATTCACATTATAGGAGCGGGTCCGACAACTAGTTGCTGCCAGCAGAGCAAACGAAAGAACCAAAGATTTTTGGATTGTGAAAAAACGTCGACTCTTCCGCATGATTTTTATCCTCTGCAAACAACGATAAAAAAAATTGGATCTTGTTCAACCAATCAGGAGCAATTTTTTCGATGTTCTCGAAAATAAAAAGGGTGACTCAGCATTGTTAAATGCTCTCTTTCAACATTATATTACAACGCTTGCAATTGAGAGAAGTGTCAGGATTCCATGAATGTACATGAAAAATCTCCAATTTGATTTTTTCGATTCATTGGTTCAACGTGTTTTAAGCGGCATTGTACTTTTGAAATTCACCCAACAGTTCAGTGAAGAATTGTTGGGTGATTGGTTTGAATGAGCATCCTGCGGCACGCAGAGCTGCATTGAACGCAGCGGCAGTATCGCTCTCCATCAATTCGCAGTGCAATTGGTAAGAGGTCAGGAGTGAATTGTTGGCTGTGCGGATGGCCAATGCCCCTGTGTGGATGTGTTCATCCAGCAACAGATGTTCTGGAGTGCCGATGAAACCATACCAGCTGCGGAAGTTTTGAAAGGTTTCGGTTTGGCGCGCTGCTTCTGCGGCCCAGGTGTCTGCGTGCAATGCGATCAGTGGAAGCTTTCGTAATCCAGTCGCGGACAAATCCAGAACCGCGGACCAGTTGATTCTTTCTTCGATCCATTCATCAGCCAGATGACGTGGATGGTGCTGACGCAGCATGTTGAGCCCTGCTGAATGGAGCAGAGCCCAGCGGGTGCCGAGGGCGTCGTCCAGGCGGGCCCGCCCGAGAATTTGAAGGGCCCGAACTGAGGCTCTGAAGCAATCCATGATTTTGAACTCCCTGTTCAAAAAATCCGCATATTCAACATGTTGACCGTTATATCAAAGTTTCTGTCGGCTGATTATGACTCGATGTTTCAATTTTGAAAGCCTTGGGTGTCTTTGAAATGGGCTTGACTTGTCGTAAGTCGCTCCAACGGAAGGGTGGGGTGACGGTGTGCGGCTCGTGAATTCGATCGTCTTTTTGATGCTGGCGTTGGTTTCAGCGGCGTGCAGCCGAGGTGAGCGGCAGGACGCACAGCCTCAGCATACGTGGGGTGAGACCCGCCGCGGTTTGATTCCCTCGACTCAAGGGCGGCCCTGCAACATCGAGTTCTCAACCACCCCTGAGGCGGTCCGACTCAACGCTCTGGCTGCCCGCATTGTTGCCGCAAATCCACAGACGTTTTCTGACGGACTCGAACTTTCGAAGATGTGCATTGGAGTGGATCCTGGATTGCAGGTTGTCGATGCACGAACAACTCCTGAAAGTCTCCGCGTGGCATTTTCACGCCCCCTCGTGCAGTTGGCTCAGACCGATGGCGAATTGGCTGCTGTGCTGAGCCATGAACTTGCGCATATCACATTGCAGCACAGTGGTTTTTCTGAATTTCCACCGCGTATGAATGTTGATCCTGCATTTCTCCGCTGGAAGGCCGATGCAAAATCCATTCAAGATCAAATCGTCGCTCTGGCCACAGCAAAAGCTGATCCTCAGAAGATCTTCGAACTCAATGCAGAGTTTGCGAAAATCCTTGCGCTCATGAATCAGCGGATTGACGAGGTTTACGGTGAATCAAACGCCCACCTGAACTGGATCGAGCAAGAGGCAGACGAGGTGGGTGCCGAGTTGTTCATCCGGGCGGGTTTCAAGCAAGAAGATTTCGTCCAAATCCTGTGGACAAGCCATCCCTCAGATGCCCCTGGGCGCGGGGTCTAGTGACTATGGTGGGTTTGCGAGGAAGCGCAAATCGAAAAAGCGTGTAAGTGCACACTGGGGCTCATCGCCCCAGACCCCAGCCTGCCGCGGATGACTATTTTTTGCCGAGCGT